>JAHWJV010000303.1 GCA_019348265.1 Gemmatimonadota bacterium | reverse complement strand
GGAACGAGGCGGGGAGCATCATCGGGCGAGCAGCCAGGCCGCCGGCGCGTCCAGGAAAAAGCGGCAGTCCGGGTGTCGCTGCAGGATCGAGGCGGGAACGTCAGGGGTGACAGGGCCCTCCAGCGCTCCACGAACCGCCAGGCTCTTGCGCTCGTCGGGTACCGTGCAGATGATGGTGCCGGCTCTCATGATCTGACGGACGGACATCGAGATCGCGCGAGGGGGCACGTCCTCCAGCGTCGCGAACCACCCCTCGCCGAGCTGCTGGCGGCGGCACGCCTCGTCCAGATCAGCGACGAGGTAGGGGCGCTCGGTGTCGAAATCGGCGGGTGGGTCGTTGAAGGCGAGGTGCCCATTCTCGCCGATTCCGACGAATGCTACGTCTATCGGCGCTGCGGAGATCAGGGCGCCGAGACGGTCACACTCGCGCTCGGGGTCGCCTTCGCCGTCGATGTAGTGGAAGGCGGCGAGAGGGGCGGGGAGGCGATCCACGAGGCGCTCCTTCAGGTAGCGCCGGAATGAGGCGGGGTGGGTGCTCGGCAGCGCGATGTACTCGTCGAGATGGAACGCCGTCACCCTGCTCCAATCGATGTCCGCCTCCCGGACCAGCCGGTCGAGCATCTCGAACTGCGATGCGCCGGTGGCGACGACGATGCGAGCCCCGCCGCGCTCCTCCAGAGCCGTTCGGATCACCGCAGCGCCTTCTCCGGCGGCGTGGCGCGCCATCTCGGATTTGTTCTCGAGAACATTTATTTGCACGAGTCGCAGTCTCCTTCCGTCCCGGGGGTTCGCGGGTCTCCCCTCCACCTGAGCGAAGCACAATGAGATCCGCGCAGTTTCAGATCGCCGACTACATCGTCGTCGTGGGGTACTTCCTGCTCCTGGTCGCCATCGGCGTCTACTTCCGACGCTTCATGCGCGGCGCGAGCGACTACTTCACGGGGGACAATCAGCTCCCCTGGTGGCTCGCGGGCGTGTCGTACTACATGACGTACTTCAGCGCGTTCGCCTTCGTCGCGTACGGCGAGGTGGCGTACCGCTACGGCTGGGTGGCGGTGACCCTGGGCTGGGTAGCGGTTCCGGCATGCCTGATCGCCGCGCGCTGGAGCGCTCAGCGCTGGCGCCGTGCCCGCATCTCCACACCGGTCGAGTTCCTGGAGACGCGCTACTCGCCCTTCTTCCGCCAACTGTTCGCCTGGTCGGGATTCCCGCTCCGCATCATCGACGATGGCCTGAAGCTCTACTCCCTGGGCGTTTTCGTCTCCGTGGCCGGCGGGCTCGACATCATCACGGCGATCGTCGTCTCGGCGGTGGTGGTGCTCGCCTACACCTTCCTGGGCGGCCTCTGGGCGGTGACGGTGACCGACTTCGTGCAGGGCGTCATGCTGTATCTCGCGCTGTTCATCCTGCTCCCGCTCGCCCTGATCCGGGCCGGCGGCCTGGACGGGCTGTTCGCGAACACGGAGCCCGGCTATCTGAGCCTCAGCCACGCCCCGTACAGCTGGGTGTACCTGCTCGGGTTCTTTGTGCTCGTCGCGATGAACCACAACGCCGGCTGGGCACTGGTCCAGAGGTTCTACAGTGTACCGGACGAGCGGGAGGCTCGAAAGGTCGGCTACCTTGCCGCTGCGCTGAACATCCTCGGGCCCCCGCTCTTCTACCTCCCCGTAATGCTGGCGAAGCCGATGCTAGGGGAGCTGGAGAACACGCGCAACGCATATGCCGTGACCACTCTCGAGCTGCTGCCGGCCGGGCTGATGGGTATCATGATGACGGCGATGCTCTCCGCGACTATGTCGACGTTGAGCGCCGAATACAACGTTCTCGCCAGCGTCGCCACGCGCGATATCTACGCGCGGCTCTTCCGTCCCAAGGCAACCGAGGCGGAGCTGCTGCGCGTCGGGAAGCTGTTCACCATGGTGATCGGCGTGGCGGTGCTCGGGGTCGGCGTGCTGGTGGCGCTGAACCCCGACGCGCCGCTATTTGGTATCATGGTGACGGTATTCGGCGTCGCGGTCGCGCCGATGATGCTGCCACTGCTGGGCGGCCTGTTCTCCCGGCGCCTCACCCGTAAAGGAGCCATGGTCGGGTTCGTGGTCGGCCTGCTGGTCGGCTTCACCACCCTCGGCATCCAGCGCCTCTACCTGCCGGGCCGCCCGGGCTACACCGCGGACTGGATCAGCTTCGAGTTCGGAGCGTACGCCATCTTCATCAACGTGGGGGTCACCGTGCTAGCTATGATGCTCTGGACGCGATTCGAGCGCCGAGACGCTGCGGAGGACGCGCGGATCGCGGATTTCTTCGCTCGGATGGACGTCCCCGTCGAGGCGCCGGCGGCGTCCGGGCGAAGCTCGCCGTCACCCTTCTACATCACGGGCGTCGGCGTGCTCGGGGTGGCGGGGATCCTGCTGGTGGCCAGCTTCTTCGTAGAGTCAGGTATCGGGAGGTGGATCGACGTGGGCGCCGCGCTGGTGCTCGCGCTGTGCGGCGCTCTCCTGTACCGCACCCGCCGGCGCGCTGGCCTGGCGTTGACGCTGCTGCTCGGCATCGCCACCACCACGGGAACCGGAGCCGCCCAGGTGCGCGTCGGGATCATCGGGTTGGACACCTCGCACAGCACCGCCTTTACGCGCCTGCTCAACGACTCCACCGCCGCGCCGGACCTCGCCGGGTTCCGCGTCGTGGCAGCGTATCCGTACGGAAGTCGCACCATCGAGTCGAGCGCGAGACGCATCCCGGGCTATACGGCCGAGGTGGAGAAGCTCGGCGTGCAGATCGTCGGATCGATCGCGGAGCTTCTCCCCAGAGTGGACGCGGTGCTGCTGGAGACGAACGACGGGCGCCTCCATCTGGAGCAGGCGCTGGAGGTGATGCGGGCGGGCAAGCCGCTCTTCATCGACAAGCCCATCGCCGCCTCGCTCGAGGACGCGATCGCCATCTTCGACGCCGCGCGGTTCTACGGAGTGCCGGTCTTCTCCTCCTCGTCCCTCCGCTACGCCGCCGGCGCGCAGCGGGCACGCAGGGGCGGCATCGGACGCGTGCTGGGCGCGGACGCCTTCAGCCCGGCCACGCTGGAGCCCACGCACCCCGATCTGTACTGGTACGGAGTACACGGCGTGGAGATGCTCTACACCGCGATGGGCACGGGTGTGGAGACGGTCGCGCGCACGCACAGCGACAGCACCGACGTCGTCGTCGGCCGCTGGTCCGACGGGCGAATCGGCACCTTCCGCGGGATCCGCGGCGGACGCAGCGAGTACGGCGGCACCGCTTTCGGCTCGTCGGCGTACGTCCAGCTGGGACCGTACGAGGGATATCGCCCGCTGCTGGTGGAGATCGTCCGCTTCTTCCGGACTCGCCAGCCGCCCGTCACCGCGGAGGAGACGCTGGAGATCTTCGCCTTCATGAGCGCGGCGGACGAGAGCAAGCGGCTCGGCGGAGCGCCGGTGCGAGTCGCCGACGTACTGGCTCGCGCCCGAACGGGTGCCCGACAGCGCTGGTCCGCGCCGCGCAGATGATCGGCGGCCGGGTCACGCCCGTGGACCGTGCCCTTCGGCATACTTACGGGAACGACCATTCGTGAACACGGTATGAGAGACCGGGCGATCTTTCAGGACGAGCGAGGCCGCGGCTGGCTGGTGGAGCTGCAGTTCGGTCATCCATCGCCGACGGAGCGCGGGATCTACGCCGCGCGCTTCAGCTGTCCCGAGGCGCCGGAGGAGCCGGTCCGCCTCGGATTCCTCCTGATCGACGCTCTGGAATCGGGTGACGAGCTCGCGCTGCGCGAGGCGCTCTCCGAGTCCGACCCCGCGGAGGCCATTGGCTGAGCAGTCCACTTCTTCCACGAGCGAGCTGTACCTGGGTATCGCGGCGGCCGAGCTGGTCCGCCGCGAGGTTCGGCGTGCGCGTGGAAACGAGGTCTGCTTACTGGCCGGGGTGGCCGAGACGGGCGAGCTGGTCGAGCCGCGTGCGATCGCCCGCGGGCATGCGTCCGCGGTGCTGGCCGCGATCCCCTCGGCGTGCCTCTGTGCGGCGGCGGTGTTGGCTTCGAGCGCCGTGTTGTAAGCGTCCATGGGGTCAACGAAGCCAGCGAGGGACTCCGCCAGCTTGTCGTGCGCCTCAGCGAGGGCTTCCGCCTCGGCCTTCTGCGCCTCGGTGACGGCGGTGCCTTCGGCCAGGGCGACGTTGGCGCCGGCCTGAGCCTCCCCCAGTCGACCAGCGGCGCCAGCGGCCTCATCTGCGGCCGCCGCTCCCACCCGAGCTGCCGTCTCCGTCTCCTTCAGCGCCCCGCCGTACCGGTCCAGGTAGGGCAAGAGGTCCTCCACCCGCACGTCGTGGGCGTCGGCGAAGCGACGCAAGGCTTCGGCTGCACGGTCAGGAGTGCCGCCCTCGACGAGCTTGGAGAGCCCGGCGTCGATGTCCTCCAGCGCCCGGGCCAGCCCACTCCGCCCTGCCTGCATGTTCCGCCGGTCGCCAGTGGCGATCATGTCGATGAACGAGCGAAGGTCGTCCTGATTGCCTCGTGCCGCCTCGCCCACCGCCTCGATCCCGCCTTTGCCTTCGGCCAGGTCGAGCAGTGACTGCGTCATGCGATCCACGTCGGCGCCGCCCCGGATGAGCTTGTCGATCTGCTCGCCGAGGAACATCACCGCGCCGGTGAGGAGGCCGATGCCGACCCCGTAAGCGCCGAGCTTGCCGAGACCACCGAGGAGGCGGTTGGCCGTTGCTCCCGCAA
>JAHWJV010000302.1 GCA_019348265.1 Gemmatimonadota bacterium | reverse complement strand
CAAGGTCGATCCGAACGAGGAGAAGATCTCGCTCGGGATGAAGCAGATCGAAGAGGATCCGTGGCACACGCTCCCCGAGAAGTATCCGATCGGGACGCGCCTCAGCGGAAAGGTGCGCAACCTCACCTCGTTCGGCGCCTTCGTCGAGATCGAGCCGGGGATCGACGGCTTGGTGCACATCTCCGACATGAGCTGGACCAAGCGAATCCAGCACCCATCCGAGGTCGTCCGGAAGGGCGATGAGGTGGACGTGGTGATCCTTGGTGTGGACGCGGACAACAAGCGGATCTCGCTCGGGCTGAAGCAGACGCACGAGGATCCGTGGGACGAGCTCGCGCAGCAGTACACGGTGGGTCTCACGATCAGCGGCACGATCTCGCGCCTGCAGGACAAGGGCGTGGCGGTCGACCTCGGCAACGACGTCGAGGGCTTCGTCCCGCTCTCGCAGATCGGCGTCACCGGGCTGCAGAATCCCGCCGACTTCTTCGTGGAGGGCGACGAGCTCGACATGGAGGTGACCGAGGTGGATCCGGAGAACCGCCGGATCGTGCTTAACGTCACGCGCGTGCCGAAGGTCGAGCAGGGCGCGACCATCCAGCCGCGCGCGGCCGCTCCGGACGAAGAGGGTGCTGAGGGCGAGCAGGGTGGTGAAGAGCTCGCGGCCACCACCGCGGAGACCGGCGACGACACGCCGGCGCGCGACGACGAGGCCTAGTCGCGCCGGCGGCTGACGGCGAACCAAAGGGGGAGTGAAGCGGATCGGCTTCACTCCCTCTTTGTTCGTGCGTGCGTCGCGACCGAGCGTGCGGACACAAAGATCCCGTAGTATGTTCGTGCCGGAAGTGGAAGAGAACCTCGCAACAGGACCGCACGAGCGACGATGCCCATACGGCAGAAGCTGGAGCACCTCGAGGAGCTGCGAAGGCAGGCGGAGCAGGGAGGAGGCGAGCACCGCGTGCAAACGCAGCACGAGCGCGGAAAGCTCACCGCTCGCGAGCGCCTGGACGTCTTGCTCGACGAGGGCTCGTTCGTCGAGATGGACCGGTTCGTGGTCCACCGCGCTACCGGCTTCGGCCTGGAGGAGGAGCACTACCTCGGCGACGGAGTGGTCACGGGATACGGCTCCATCGCTGGCAGGCTCGTCTACGTCTTCTCGCAGGACTTCACTATCTTCGGCGGCTCTCTCTCGGAGGCCCACGCCGAGAAGATCGTGAAGATCATGGACCTCGCGCTGAAGAACGGGGCGCCGGTCGTCGGCCTGAATGATTCGGGCGGCGCGCGAATTCAGGAGGGGGTGGTGTCGCTCGGCGGGTATGCGGACATCTTCCTGCGGAACACGCTCGCGTCCGGCGTGATCCCCCAGATCTCGGCGATCCTCGGCCCCTGCGCTGGCGGCGCCGTCTACTCCCCGGCCATCACGGACTTTATCTACATGGTCGCCGGTACCAGCTACATGTTCGTGACCGGCCCCAATGTCGTGAAGACCGTGACGCACGAGGAAGTCACGATGGAGGAGCTCGGCGGAGCCGCCACGCACGCTTCCAAGTCAGGCATCGCCCACTTCTCCTGCCGGACTGAGGTCGACTGCCTGCAGCGCATCCGCGGGATCTTCGACTACATCCCTCAGAACAACCGGGAAGACCCTCCACAACGCCCCACCGATGATCCCTACGACCGGGCGGACGAGGAGCTGCTCGACGTGGTGCCGGATACGGCGAACAAGCCGTACGACATGCACGAGGTGATTCGACGCGTGGTGGACGAGGGGGACTTCTACGAGGTGCACGCGGACTTCGCCGCGAACATCATCTGCGGCTTCGCGCACGTCGGCGGTCACTCCGTCGGCATCGTAGCGAACCAGCCGGCGGTCCTCGCCGGTGTGCTCGACATAGACGCGTCGGTGAAAGGGGCTCGGTTCGTCCGGTTCTGCGACGCGTTCAACATCCCCCTGCTCACCTTCGAGGACGTCCCCGGCTTTCTCCCCGGGGTGGCGCAGGAGCACGGCGGCATCATCCGCCACGGCGCCAAGCTGCTCTACGCCTTCTGCGAGGCGACCGTCCCGAAGGTTACCGTCATCACGCGCAAAGCCTACGGGGGCGCGTACGACGTCATGAGCTCCAAGCACATCCGCGGGGACATCAATTACGCCTGGCCAACGGCCGAGATCGCGGTGATGGGTCCCAAGGGCGCGGTCGAGATCCTCTACCGCAGGGAGATCGCCGCCGCCGAGGACCCGGAGGCGAGGGCGGCCGAGCTGCAGGCAGACTATGCCGAGCGCTTCGCCAACCCGTTCGCCGCCGCAGCGCGCGGGTACATCGACGACGTCATCGACCCGCGTGAAACGCGCAGGCGCCTGGTCAGCGCTTTCGACATGCTGCGCAACAAGCGGGACTCGAATCCGCCAAAAAAGCACGGGAACATACCCTTGTAGCAGTACCGGTGAAGGGCAGTTTGCGACTCTCGCAGCGATCCCTCACCGGCAGCTCATCTCGACCACGCCAGTCGCCGACCTTCCCTCGTCCGCTCAGTATCGATGCGTGTTGATGGGCAAACCCTCCAGGATCTCGGCAGCCTTGGTGCGCCTCCGTTCCAGCCCTGACCCGCTGTGCATGGGCGCAGGAGGCGGTCCTCGGATTGACCGCTCCGAGAAGGCGCTTTACCTTTCGGTAAAGCAAACCCGGAGGTGGGACATGCCGAAGGTGAAGTTGAGCAGCAAATCGCAGATCGTAGTGCCCGCCGAGGTTCGCCGAGCGCTGGGGCTCGAACCGGGCGACGTCCTCGACGTAGAGGTGCTCGGCGACCGCATGGTCGCGACCCGCAGCGATTCGAGCGATCCGTTGGAGCGCCTCAGGAGCTTCGCGGGCGATCCCGTATGGAAAGGGTATTCCGCTGAACTCGAACGGTCACGCGAGGAGTGGGCCCGCTATTCGGAAGAGATAGAGGCGGAGATCGACCGCGTCGCAGGGCGCGATCCCGGATGACCGAATCGCGAGTTCCCGCCGGGTCGCGCGTAGCGCTGGACGCGATGGCCTTCGTCTACCACCTGGAGGGCCGGTCGCCGTATAGCGAGCTGGCGGGATCACTCTTCAAGAGGCTGTCGCGGGGTGATCTGCGAGCGGTCGCCTCTTCGCTCGTGCTATCCGAGGTCCTGGTCCCTTATTTCCGCGCTTCCGATCCAGAGCGCGCCACCGCATTGTCGAGAGCGATCCTGCGCCTGCCTGGGCTCGAGCTCGTGGACGTCGACCAGCGTATCGCGGTAGATGCAGCCCGCTTGCGCGCCGCGCATAATCTCCGCGCCGCCGACGCTGTGCATCTCGCCACGGGGCTCGCGATGGGCGCGGAATGGTTTCTCACGAGCGACAGGAGACTCCGGCGTGTTGAGCCCGAAGGAATTCGCCTCTGGTTCTTCGACGATGCTGGATCGACGAATTCTTGATGACGACACGTAAACGCTATTGGTCTCCGGACATGCATTCTCGGTGTTCAACAAGATTCTAATTGCCAATCGCGGCGAGATCGCGGTGCGGGTCATCCGTGCGGCGCGCGAGCTCGGGGTGAAAACGGTGGCCGTTTTCTCGGACGCAGACCGGTTCGCGCCGCACGTCCTCGCGGCCGACGAAGCGTACCCGATCGGGCCGGCGCCATCGTCGGAGAGCTACCTGAAGGGAGACGCCATCATCGAGGTCGCGGGCGCCGCGGGGGCGGAGGCGATCCACCCGGGTTACGGCTTTCTGTCCGAGCGCGCGCCCTTCATACGGGCGGTGCGGGACGCGGGGCTGGTGTTCATCGGCCCGACGCCGGAGGCCGTGGAAGCGATGGGCGACAAGACCGCGGCACGAAGGCGCGTGACGGCGGCGGGCGTTCCCGTGGTCCCCGGCACGTCGGAGCCGCTGGTCGGCGGGGACGAGGCGCGCCGCCTGGCGACCGAGATCGGCTTCCCCGTTCTGCTCAAGGCCGCCGCGGGCGGCGGAGGAAAGGGGATGCGGATCGTGCGCTCCGAAGAGGAGGTGGAGCGCGCGTTCGCCGCCGCCGGTAATGAGGCGCGCGCGGCGTTCGGCCGCGACGTCGAGCGGGCGGCCTGCGGGGTGACCGTCACCGTCTAGTGCAGGAGATCGACGCACCGCGGCGAACTGCCAGCCATGCGCCGACTGCTGCCCGTCGTCCTGCTCGCCGTGCTGTTCCCCTCCGGGGGCGTGCAGCCCTACGAGCCAGACTCCGCGCCGTACGCCGTCGTCGCGGGCCTGGCCCTTGCCGCCCTCACCACCTCGCCCGCCCTGCGGCTGGGCGGACTCCTCTACGCCGGCGCCGCGGCGGTGCTCGTGCTGCTGGAGGAGCCCTTCGGCAGCAACGTCCTGCGGCTGGGCCTGCTGCTGGCCGGGCCGCTGGTGCTCGCCACCGCGCCGTACCGCCTGCCCGTGGTCGCACCGGTGACGGCGCTGCTCGTGCTCTGGCAGGTGCAGCCGACCTGGGCAGACCTGCGTGCACCGCGCTCGCCGTCGTTCGTCGCGCTGAACCGCGCGCTGCTCGAGCTGGACGTGAAGCGGGTCGAGGTGGTGCCGCTGCGCGACCACGGCGAGGCGGCGCACGTCGCGCCGGTGGTGCCGCTCGCGCGCGGCTGGTCGCGCCAGATCGACACCGACCGCAACCCGATCTTCTACGCCGGCCCCCTCGACGCCCGGGACTACGAGCGGTGGCTGCGCGACAGCGGCGTCGACGCCGTCGCGCTCGGGCCGTCGGCGCGGGCCGACGGGGGCGGG
>JAHWJV010000301.1 GCA_019348265.1 Gemmatimonadota bacterium | reverse complement strand
CAAAATTCCCCAACCCCGAGGCTGACGTGGCGACAAAAGTGTTCATGGAGGCCCTCTCCCCGACCATGGAGGAAGGGCGGCTGATCACCTGGCTGACGAACGAAGGCGATCAGATCAACGAGGGGGACGTGCTGGCGGAGGTGGAGACGGACAAGGCCACCATGGAGCTGGTCGCGCGCGGCTCAGGAGTGCTGCGGAAGCGGCTCACGGGGGAGGGTGACACGACGGCCGTCGGCACGCTGATCGGCGTGATCGCGGCGGCGGACGAGGACATCGCCGCTCTGGTTGGAGCCGATGGCGCGAGCGGGAGCAACGGCGGCGGCGCCGCGGCGGCTCCAGCCGCTGAAGCGCCCGCCGAGCCTGCCCCCGCGGCAGCGGCCGCGCAGGCGGAGGCCGCACCGGCCGCCGCGGCGCCTCCGCCGCTAGCGGCAGCGCCTGCCCAACAGCCACCATCCTCGACGGCGGGCGCTGACGGCGGCCGCGTGAAGGCGTCGCCGCTGGCGCGTCGCCTCGCGGAGGAGCAGGGCGTCACCTTGCAGGGGCTGCAGGGGTCGGGGCCTGGTGGCCGCATCGTCAAGCGCGACATCGAGGCCGCCGCGCAGGCGGGCCCCGCGGCAGGCGCCCCCGCTGGTGCCGCTCCGGCGGCCGCGCCGGCCGCCGCGCCGGGAGCGGAGTTCCAGGAGATCGCCGTCACGCAGATGCGGAAGACGATCGCCAAGCGCCTGACGCAGTCGATCGGCCCGATCCCGACGTTCTATCTCACCGTCGAGATCGACATGACGGAGACGATGGCGCTGCGGAAGAAGATCAACGAGCGGTTCGCGGACCAGGGGGTGAAGGTCTCGCCGAACGACCTGATCATCAAGTCGGTCGCCATGGCGCTGCTGAAGCACCCGTGGATCAACGCAGCCTGGATCGGCGACACGATCCGGCAGTACAGCGTCGCGCACGTCGCGGTGGCGGTCGCCGTCGAGGACGGGCTGATCACCCCGGTCATCCGCAACGCGCACCAGAAGACCGTCAGCCAGATTGCGCAGGAGGTCCGCGAGCTCGCCGGCCGCGCCCGCGAGAAGAAGCTGAAGCCCGAGGAGTACAGCGGCAGCACCTTCTCCATCTCCAGCCTGGGGATGTTCGGGATCGAGGAGTTCACCGCCATCATCAACCCGCCCGAGGCCGCGATCCTGGCGGTCGGAACCATCACCGACAAGGTGGTTGCTCTGAAGGGCGACATGGCCGTCCGGCCGATGATGAAGGTCACCCTCTCCTGCGATCACCGGGTGATCGACGGGGCGACCGGCGCGCAGTTCCTGCAGACGCTGAAGGGATATCTCGAGGAGCCGATGCTGATGATCGCCTGAGGAGCAGTCGCCAGTCTTCAGTCGATGGTCGTCGGTCCCCCGCTCCACCGGTCGTGGAGCGGGGGATTTGCGTTCCCGAGGAATGGAAGTGGGAAGCTCCGCAGGGCGCACGAGCGGCGACTGACGAATGACCCCCGGCAGGAGCCGAAGCGGCTCACCGGCTGGTGATGGCTCCGTCCCGCAGATGCACGTCCCGCTGCGGGAAGGGGATCTCGATACCCGCTTCGCGGAAGCTACGATCGATGGCGAAGCGCAGATCGCTCGCAACCGGCGCCTCCAGGACCGGATCGCTGATCCACACCTGTAGCGAGAAGTCTAGCGACGACTCGCCGAAATCCGTGAAGAGCACGCGCGGAGCCGGCACCGTCATCACCGCGCGCTCCTCCTCCGCAACCTTCTCCAGCGTTCGCCGTACGAGGTCGGTATCGGTGCCGTACGCCACGCCAATCTCCACGAGGATCCGCACATTCCGGTTGGTGAAGGTCTGGTTCACCACCGTCTCCGTGATGAACTGCCCGTTAGGGACCAGGATGTCGACGTTGTCGACCGTTGTCACCACGGTCGCGCGGGCGTGGATCTCCCGCACGGTCCCGCGCGTATCGCCCACCTCCACGAAGTCGCCCTTCTTCACCGGTCGCTCGAGGAGGAGGATCAGCCCGCTCACGAAGTTCTGGGTGATGTTCTACAGCCCGAAGCCGATGCCCACGGCGAGGATCGCTCCGAGGCCGGCCAGAGCGGTGATGGAAATGCCCAGGTTGTCCAGCGCCAGAATGGTCCCCAGGGCGAGCACCGCGTAGTGCAGGAGCCGGTTGAGCGCGTACTGCACTCCTTCCTCCACGCTCCGCCGCTGGTATACGCGCTTCAGGGCGCGCTGAAGCACGGTCGAGATCACGAACGCGAGCAGGACGAACACGCCGAAGCTGATGATCGACGCGACCGTCACCGCCTCGCCACCGAGGACGAACAGGGGGTAGTCGAATCGCAGCAGGGGCGCTACGTCCGTCGGCAGGCTCTGGAGCATGGATCAGGCGCCTCGGAGCGCGGGTTGGCCCGGAAGGGTGCGCAGACTCCGGGCCAGAGGCTCCCTGCTATCGATCCCCCGCTCCAGTTCCTCGGCGCCGCGGCGCACGCGGAAAGCCGGCCCGAGGGATGGGGATTTGCTCGTGGGCCGTCAACGGCCGCGAGCGGCGGGACCGCAGGGCGTGGGCTACGGAAAAACCAGTTGACAAGCTGCTCGCCCCCGCCTATTCTACGGAAGATTCCGTAACAAGGAGCGTTCATGGAAGAGATCTACTTCACCCCTCGCGAGCTCGACGTGATGAGCATCCTCTGGCGCGGGGGGTCAGGAACGGTGGCGGAGGTGAAGGAGCAGCTGTCGGAAGAGCTTGCCTACACCTCCGTGCTTTCGGCGCTGCAGACGCTGGAGGAGAAGGGGTTCGTCCGGCACGAGCCGGAAGGGAGGGCATACCGCTACTATGCGACGGTCGAGCAGGAAGCGGCCGGCGGGAGCGCCCTGACCCGGATTCGCGAGGCGATCTTCCACGGCTCCGCGGAGCGGATGTTCGCGCAGCTGGTCTCCGACCGCGCGCTACCGCGGGAGGAGCTGGAGCGGATGCGGCGGTTGCTCGCGGAGCGCCTCAAGGAGGACTCATGATCGTGACCTGGATGCTGTACGCGCTGCTCATATCGGCGCTGGTCGCCGCCGCCGCTGCGGGCGTGGAGGCGGTTTGCCGGGCGGTGGGAGCGCCGGTCCGCTGGGTATGGGCGGCGGCGATGCTCCTGAGCCTTGCGCTGGTGGGGGTCGCCCCTGGCCGCATGGCGGGTCCACCCGCGCAGCTCCCGGCCGGCCTGGTGGTGACGAGCGAGGTGTCATCGGACCGATGGGTCGCGCCGCGGGAGAGCAGCTTCGCGTGGAAGCTCATGGCTGCGGAGGTGCGAGCAATGCGCGGCGTGCGCGCGGCGCTTGCCGCGGCCGGCAGGCGCGCTCCGGAGCGAAGTGGGGTGTTTCTGGTCCTGCTGTGGGCGGCGGTAACCCTCGTTTCGCTCCTGGTGATCGGGGCGACCCATCTACGAACGAGGCGAGAGCGCAGGAAATGGCCGGCCTCCGAGGTGCAGGGGCTCAGGGTGCGAGTCGCGCCCGACCTGGGCCCGGCCGTGATCGGCGTGGCCCGTCCCGAGATCGTCGTCCCACGCTGGTTCTTCCGGCTCACCCCGGACGAGACGCGGCTGGTGCTCGCGCATGAGAGCGAGCACATCCGGGCGGGCGACCCGATCCTGCTCACCCTCGGGTGGACCGCCGCGGCGCTGCTGCCCTGGAGCCCCGCGGTCTGGTGGATGCTGGCGCGGCTGCGCCTCGCGGTGGAGGTGGACTGCGACCGGAGAGTGCTCGGCCGTGGTGCCGATCCCCGCTCGTACGGCTCGGTTCTGATCGATCTCGCCGGCCGGCCTTCTCGCCTCAGCGTCGGCATGCTCGCCCTCGCCGATCCGCCTTCTCAACTCGAACGGAGGTTACTCGCCATGTCGTTCCAACGGACTCGCTCCGCCCGGGCTCGCGCGGCTGGGATTGGCGCGCTCTCGGGGCTCGTGCTCGCCGCGGCCTGCGCCGCGGAGCTCCCCACGGCCGGCGAGATCCAGAGGATCGACGTCGCCGCGGCGGAAGCGGCCGCCACGCGCGTGGCCCTCCTGCAGAACGGAGCGGAGAACACCGTATACACGTTCGACGGCGAGACCGTGAACCGGCAAACCGCGCTCTCGATCCCCAGTGACAGGATCGCCAGCGTCAGCGTGGTGAAGGCCCGGACGCCGGCGGGCGCGGCGGAGATCGCGATCATCAGCCGGAATGCTGGTGACACGGTGGACGTGGTGATCGGCAGACGCCGCGCCGGCGGAGCCACCGAGCCGGCCGCCGACGAGGGCGGGCGCACCGGGAGCGCGCTCCCGCAGGCCCGCCCGGAACCGATCTACATCGTCGACGGCGAGCGCCAGGCGAGCGCGCCGATGGATCGACTCCGCCCGGACTCTGTCGAGAGCGTCCACGTCATCAAGGATAGCGACTTCGCGGTGAAGCTCGCCGGACCCGACGCGGTGAACGGGCTCGTCGTGATCCGTACCAGGGGAGGGAAACCGGATGGACTTGATCTGCAGCGCCCGGTACGGGTGCGTGGTACCTCCCAGTACGCGCCGAAAACGACCCTAGCGCCAGCCGTCCAGCCGGTATACCTGATCAATGGGGTGCGCAGCACCGAAGCGGCGTTCCACGCTCTCGACCGAGCGGACATCGAATCGGTGACCGTCAGCAAGGACGCGGCGGCGGTAAAGCTCCTCGGTCCAGAGGGCAAGAACGGCGTGGTCGAGATCAGGACGAAGGCAGCGGCTCGCTAGTCTCCTCCTCGAGGGTGGCCGT
>JAHWJV010000300.1 GCA_019348265.1 Gemmatimonadota bacterium | reverse complement strand
GATGAGTACGTCGACAACGACCTGTCTGCCTACAGCGGCAAGCACCGCCCCGAGTACGAGCGGCTGCTGAGCGATCTGGTGGACGGCTCCTGCGACGCGGTCGTGATCTACCACGTGGACCGGCTGACCCGCCGGCCGATCGAGCTCGAACAGTTCCTCGACGTGCTGACCGCCACCAAGGTTCGGCACGTCCGGTTCGTGTCCGGCGGTGACCTGGACGTCGGCAACGGCGACGGGCTGATGGTGCTGCGGATGCTGCTCGCGGTCGCTGCGAACGAGTCGGCGACCAAGAGCCGACGGGTCAAGCGCAAGATGCTGCAGAACGCCGAGATCCGCACGCTGGTGACGGCGCTGGGGACGGGGATCGGCGAGTCGTTCGACATGTCGAAGCTGCGCTACCACCGCGTGATCATCATGACGGACGCGGACCAGGATGGCGGGCACATCCGCACGCTGCTGCTGACCTTCTTCTTCCGGCAGATGCGGCAGCTGATCGACGCCGGCTTCATCTACATCGCGCAGCCGCCGCTGTACCTGGTGAAGAAGGGGAAGCAGGAGCAGTACGCCTACAGCGACGCCGAGCGCGACGACGAGGCCCAGGTCGTCGACGGCGAGGGCGGCGATCCGGCCGCCGACCCGGCCGTGCCTCGGAGTACCGACGACGATCGGCTCGAGCGGGCTCCGGCGCGCTCCCCCGCCCCCTCCACCGAGCCGCCGGTGGTCGCGCTTCCGCGCCTCCTCGATGCGATGGATGTACTGCTCGAGGTCTTCCTTGCTGAACCAGGCCGTCCCGTAGATGCGCTGCAGCATCTGCCGCCGTGAGTCGCCGCGCCAGTACGCGCCCGCCGCGTTGAGCAGCTTGAAGTGCTTCAGGCGGCTCGTGTCGGGCACGTGCGGCCCGCGGCAGAGGTCCAGGAAGGGCCCGTTGCGGTAGACGCTGATCACCTCGTCGTCGCCCAGCTCCTCCAGGCGCTCCAGCTTCAGCGGGTCGTCCGCGAAGATCTCGCGCGCTTCCGCTTTGGACACTACGCGCCTTTCGAACGGCTGGGACTCCGAGCTGACAGCCGCCATCGCGCCCTCGATCTGCTCGAGCTCCTCGGGTGTGAAGGGATGGTCGACCTCGAAGTCATAATAGAACCCGTCCTCGATCGCGGGGCCGAAGCCTATCTTCGCCTCCGGGCGAATCTTGCGTACCGCCGTAGCGAGGACGTGCGCCGCGGAATGGCGCAGCACGTCGAGCGCCTCGCGGTCGCGCTCGGTGAGGATCGCGACGGAGCCATCCGCGTCCAGTGCGACACCGAGGTCGACGACCTTGCCGTCGAGCTTCCCGGCAATGGCCGCTTTGGCGAGCCGCGGACCAATCGACTCCGCGACCTCGCGCACGGTCGTTCCTCGCGGGAACTCACGCTCGGAACCGTCCGGCAACGTCACCCGGACCTGCTGCGTTTGCTCGGCTGTCTGCGTCATCCTCGGTGCCTTTGTCGTTTTCTGCGGTTCGTCCGCCGCAACTTACCATGGGCTGGCGGATACAAAAAGACGCGGCCCCTCGAAGCTCGGGGGCCGCGCCTGTGTCCTCGCCGGAACCGGTTACCGCGCGCGCGCCTTCCCCTGGCCTCCGAGGGAGAGCCGGATGGTAGTCGGTGCGAACCGGGTGATAACGTTGAGCATTTCTCTCATCGGTCGGGAGGACTGAACAGAGTCTAACCCGTGGTGCGCCCGCCGGTCAAGTCTCGCGTCGCCGATGCCGAACGTCGCCGCGCCTCCCGCACGATGCGCGCGCCCCCGTCGCTCGTGGACGCTGGCGGCTCCGTGCGCTCGTCACTCTTGCCAGTCAGCGGAGCGGCGCGTTCTTTTTTGGGGTGCTCGGGCGAGTCGAATCGCTGGTCCCGCTCCACACACGGTCGCCGCCCATCGACTTCCGGACATTCCACGGTACGAAGGTGACCTCATGAAGCTGGCCCGGATTCGCCTGGTGGTGCTGATCGCCGGTGCATGCCTCGCGGCGGCGAGCCGTGACGTCGGCGCCGCTTCCGCGCAGGGTGCGCCCCCTCCCGCGCCGACGTTCGTCAATTCGGTGTACGAGGGCGCGGATCCTTTCGTCTACCAGCACACGGACGGCTACTACTATTTCTCCCAGTCGGAGGGGGACGGCGGGATCGCGGTGTGGAAGTCGAAGCGGCTGACCGACAAAGGGATCAAACGGGTGGTGTGGACGGCGCCGACGAACGGATGGAACAGCAAGGAGGTCTGGGCTCCCGAGATCCACTACCTGAACGGGAAGTGGTACCTCTACTACGCGGCGGATTCGGGGCAGAACAAGGACCATCGGTCGGGCGTGCTGGAGAGCGTCACGCAGGACGCACAGGGCGAGTACATCGACCGGGGGATGCTTTATACGGGTGACGACATCGAGGGGCTTACGAACAATCGGTGGGCGATCGATGCGACGCCGTTCGAGTCGGGCGGGAAGCTGTACCTGATCTGGTCGGGGTGGGAGGCGGAAGCGGACGAGCAGTGGCTGTACATCGCGGAAATGGCGAATCCGTGGACCGTGAAGAGCAACCGAGTGCGCATCGCCGATAATGACGATCATCTCTGGGAGCGCGTCTCGGAGAGCGCGGGCCAGCGAGGGTTGAACGAAGGTCCACAGATACTGCGGCGGGACGGCTGGGTTCACGTGATCTATTCAGCGAGCGGATCCTGGCAGCCCACGTACAAGCTCGGTCGCCTCTCCATCCGAGATGGGCTCGACCCAATGATCGCCAGCAACTGGCGGAAGCACCCGGAGCCGGTGTTCCAGGGGAACGCGCGGGTCCACGGTGTGGGGCACGCCTCGTTCCCCCGCTCGCCCGATGGGGCGGAAGAGTGGATCGTCTACCACTCCAAGATCGACAAGCGCCCGGGGTGGCGGCGCAACGTGCGCGTGCAGCCGTTCGGCTGGAACCCGGACGGCACGCCACGGTTCGGAGACGCCGTCCCAGAAGGTGTGCCCCTCCCTCTGCCCGCTGGAGAGGAGCTTCCCCGCCCCGGCGGGAGCTTCTCGGACGAGTTCCAGGACGAGAGGTGGGATGACTGGGTGTACTACGGCTATAATCGCGGGATCTCCATTCAGGGCCAGGCGCTGTCGCTCGACGCCGCGGAGGGGCCCGGGATGGCCAACCACTTTTCCAGCGGGGAGAAGGCGTTGATCCGCGGGTACTATTGGGACGACCTGGAGCTCTCCGCGCAGGTGAGGGTGGCGCGCGGCGAGGAGGCGGGTCTTCTCTTCCGCGCGACGCACCCGGGGGTCGGGCGTGACGCGGTGAGGGGCTACTACGCGGCGCTCCTCCCGGGAGCCGACCTCGTCGTGCTACGCCGGCTCGACGGCCCCGGCCTTACGGAGATCGCACGCTCCCCCGTGCCGCTCGAACACGGACTGTCGTATCGGCTCACCGTGCGCGCCGAGGGCCCGCGCATCGAGGTGCTGGTGGACGGCGCCCGGGCCATACGGGCCGAAACCGGCGGATACGCCACCGGTTTCGCGGGGGTCCGCGCCGTGGAGGCACACGCCCTCTTCGACGACGTGCGCGTCACGAGGAGATGATCGAGGCCCCGGTGCCTGATCGACGGGCGCGCGGGGGGCTCTGACTCTGGGGCCCAGCCGGGGAGCAGCGCGTCCGAAAGGAAACAGCCCCACCCGTCCGGAGACGGGTGGGGCTGCTCAGCACGGCGGGGAATCGCTCCCCCACGCGCGCTCAGGGCACGAGCTTAGTACATGTCGCCCATGCCGCCGCCGCCGCCCGGCATCGCCGGAGCCTTCTCCTTCTCGGGCTTCTCGACGATCACGCTCTCCGTGGTGAGCATGAGCCCGGCGATGGAAGCCGCGTTCTGAAGCGCGGTGCGGGTGACCTTCGTCGGGTCGATGACGCCGGCCTGGACCAGGTCCTCGTACTGGTCGGTACGAGCGTTGTAGCCGAAGCTTGAGCTCTCGTTCGCGCGCACCGTCTGCACGACGATCGAACCCTCGACGCCAGCGTTCTGCACGATCTGACGCCGATCGGCTCCTCGAGCGCGCGCAGGATGATCCGCGCGCCGGTCTTCTCGTCGTCGACCTCGAGCGTGTCGGTGTCGATGGCGCTGGCCGCCTGCAGGAGCGCGACCCCGCCCCCGGGGACAATGCCCTCTTCCAGGGCGGCGCGGGTGGCCTGCAGCGCGTCCTCGACGCGGTGCTTCTTCTCCTTCATCTCCGTCTCGGTCGCGGCACCGACGTTGATCACCGCGACGCCGCCGGCCAGCTTCGCCAGCCGCTCCTGCAGCTTCTCGCGATCGTAGTCCGAGGTGGTCTTCTCGATTCCCGCGCGGATCTCCTTGATCCGGCCCTGGATCGTCTCGGACTCGCCGGCGCCGTCGATCAGCGTCGTGTTGTCCTTGTCGACCACGATCCGCTTGGCCCGGCCCAGGTCGGTGATCACGGCGTTCTCCAGCTTGAAGCCGACTTCCTCCGAGATCACCTGGCCGCCCGTCAGGATCGCGATGTCCTGCAGCATGGCCTTGCGGCGGTCGCCGAAGCCCGGGGCCTTCACCGCGCAGACGCGCAGCGTGCCGCGGAGCTTGTTCACCACCAGCGTCGCCATCGCCTCACCCTCGACGTCCTCCGCGATGATCAGGAGCGGCCGGCCCTGCTGGGCCACCTTCTCGAGCACCGGGAGCAGGTCCTTCATCGACGAGACCTTCTTGTCGTAGATGAGGATGAACGCGTCCTCGAGCACCGCTTCCATCCGGTC
>JAHWJV010000002.1 GCA_019348265.1 Gemmatimonadota bacterium | reverse complement strand
ACGTCCGCGCCCTGGCGGTTCAGCGTGGTCGGGTCGTGAATGGTGAAAAAGACGTCCAGGATCTCCCGGTAGCTGACCACCTCCGGGTCGAAGGTGACCTGGACGACCTCCGCGTGACCGGTCGTTCCACGGCAGACCGCCTCATAGGTGGGGTTCGGGTCGGCGCCGCCGGCGTAGCCGGAGACCACGTCCTCGACTCCTTTCAGCTCGTCGTACACCGCCTCCAGGCACCAGAAGCAGCCGCCCGCCAGTGTCGCCGTCTCGCTCCGCATGGTCACTCCTTGGTTGCAGGTGCCAGCCGTCAGTCGCCAGCCCGGGTCGGCTGGAAAATGGCGACTGGCGACTGGAGACTGCGGTCTATTCGATCTCGTCGATCGTGCGGACGACTCTTCCCGCCAGGCCGTACTCGATGGCCTCATCGGCGGAGAGCCAGAAGTTGCGCCGCGTGTCCTGCTCTATGCGCTCCATGCGCTGACCGGTCTGCTCCGAGAAGATCTGGTTCAGCCGCTGACGCATGCGGATGATCTCCCGCGCCTCGATATCGATGTCCGAGGCCGTCCCGCCCATGCCGCCGGCGGGCTGGTGGAGCAGGAAACGAGTCTGCGGGAGGCAGTAGCGGTCCTCCTTGGGCACGGCGACGTAAATCAGTGCGCCCGCGCTCGCCACCCACCCGGTTCCCACCATGCGAACCCGCGGCTTCACGAAGCGAATGATGTCGTGGATGGTATCGCCCGACTCCACGTGACCACCCTGCGAGTTGATGTACAGGGTGATGGGGTCGTCGGACACGTCCTGCAGCGCGATCAGCTGCGAGATCACGTTGGAGGCCTGCTGCTGGTTGATCTCCCCGCTGATGATCAGCGATCGCGACTTGAACAGCCTCTCGCGGATCGGATCGGTCAACGCGGAGGGCAGATCGGGCAGCTGCTTCTCCGGGGGATTGCTCCTCGCGGTCATCGATTCTCCTAGTCGTTGCGTATGTGATCAGCCCGTCAATCGAGGTCCGTCGGCCATTCGGGATTCCGCAGATGCTCGAACATCCTGCGGATCTCCTGGGGTGTGACCCGTCCCTCCGAGAGCGCCGGAACCTCGTTCTCGCCAAAGAAATCGACCCCCTCCGTCTCCAGGCTGAGCGACGGCTCGCCTCCGAGCAGCTCGCATCGGATCAGGAGCTTGTACACGGCCCAGGGGAGCGGCGGCGAACCGTGGCGGTCGCGGTCGTGCACGGCGAGCAGCTTCACCGCGCGGGTTTCATACCCCGACTCCTCGCGGATCTCCTTCTCCACCGCCTCCGTTGGCGACTCGCCGGCGTCGGCCCACCCGCCGGGTAGCGACCAGAGCCCGTCCTCCCGCTCGCGGACCAGCAGGATCCGCCCCTCCTTGAAGACGACCCCCCGCACGTCGACTTTGGGCGTCGAGTATCCCGCCTCCCCCGCGAACAGCGCGATGATGTGCTCGGGCGACGCGTCCCCGTACGCGCCCATCATCTCGGCCGCGATACGCCGCAGCTCGAGATACCGCTCGCGGTCGAAGGGCCCCTCCGTATAAGCGAGCCCGTTCTGAGCGAGCGCCGCGATCCGTCGGGTCCACGCCAGCCAGCGGGAATCGCTCATGGGTGTGAATTCTCGCGCGTGGGACCCACCCGGACAAGAGCAATTTTGAATTTTGAATTTTGAATTTTAAATTGAGACTGGCAGAATTCAAATTAAAAAATTCAAAACTCAAAATTTGCTTCCTCATGCCCCCTACTCCCCCGCCCGCCCCACTCCAGCGCCTGCGGGTGCTCTCGCACCTCCTGGACGACTCGCTCAGGGTGCCGGGCACCGGATTCCGGTTCGGGCTCGACGCGCTGATCGGACTGGTTCCGGGAATCGGGGACGCGAGCGGTGCCGCCCTCTCGGCCTATGTCCTGGTGGAAGCGGGCCGGCTCGGCGCGCCGAAAGCGACGCTGCTGCGAATGGCGGGGAACGTCGCTCTGGAGGCGAGCGTCGGCACCGTTCCGGTGGTGGGGGACCTGTTCGACGCCGGGTGGAAGGCGAACCTCCGCAACCTTCGGCTCCTCGAGGCGCACCTGGCGAACCCCGCCGGTACCGAGCGCGCGAGCCGTGGCTGGATACTCGGTGTGGCGGTCGGCGTGGTACTCATGCTCGTCGCGAGCGCGGTGGTCGCCGGGTGGATCCTGGTCAGCATCGGCAGGGCGATCTTCTGATCTCAGGCGCACGACGAACGTCCTCCCACCGCGTAGTACCCCGACGGAGCCAGCAGCCCGAACCCCACCGGCAGCCGGTGCGCCGATTCGTCGCCACGTCTGCTGTGTACTGGAGCGGAAGGCTGTCGGCCTATCGGAAGCAGGCGAGGTGGCAGCATAATCGGCAGCAAGTCCCCCGCTCCACAGCGGTGGAGCGGGGAATGACCGCCGATAGCCGATAGATAGCTACTTGTAAATAAACTGCCCGCGGCCCTGCCCGAAGCCCAGGCCGTAGCCGTAGCTCTGGCCGGGGTGGGAGTCTCTCCATGGCGAGGGGTAGTCACGGGTGTCGCGGTAGCCGAAGATGTCCTGGCCGTAGGAGGGGCCGCGCGACTGCCCATACTGCTGTCCATAGCGCTCGCGATACCCATAACCCTGGCCGCGATCGCCGAACCCCCGATCGTAGCGTGGGCCGGACCAGTATCCCTGCTGCCGACCGCCGTACGCGGAGAAGTCCGGTTCGAAGAACCAGCCCCGCCGATCGCTACCGTAGCCGAAGTCACGATCGTACTGGGGCGTCCCTCCCCATTGCTGATACTCACCGCCGTACCGCCCCATCGGCCGCCCGTTGAACTCTCTTCCGTAACGACTCATCACCGCCTCCTTTTCTGACCTGGTCCTCGCTTCCGCGGCACCGCCGCGACCGGCCGTAACAGTGCAAGTACCGGTCCCGCAAAGGAGTAGGGGAAAAGCAACTATGAATGATGGATGATGGATGCCGGATTGGGACCGCATCGATCATTCATGTTCATCAGTCATAATTCGCCCTCATAATTCGTCGACGTCCGGGACGTGCCACATCTCGTGACGCGCCACGCCGGGGGCGGAGCGAGCACCCTCCCGCAGCTGGTGGAGCTCTTCGCGGGAGAGAATGCCCTTTTCCACCATGAGATCGGCGAGCCGCTCGAGAAAGTTGGCGTAGAACCCGAGCGCGACTCGGTTCCGCTCCTCCTGGAAGCGGGCGAGCTCGGAGCGGGCATTGGTCTCGAGACCACGATCGACGAGGACCAGCCGGTACTTGACGCTGTCCTCCATCTGAGACCATTCGCCGACCCCGAGGCGCATCTCCCTCGGCTCGTCCTGGATGCCGCGACGGGTGACCGACAGCGTCTGCTGCGAGCGCATGAGCGCGCGTAGCCGCAGCACGTCGGCTTCGGTTCCGACTACCTTGGCGCATATGGTGAGACCGTCGCCGATCACCTCCTCGCGGTATTCATAGGGGTGCAGCTCCAGCCCGTCCACCAGCAGCACCTCGAGCGAAAGCTCCTCGGCCTCCCTCAGCAGGAGCGTGTAGATGTGCTCGCCGGCGGTCTCACCGTAAGAGTTCCAGGAGATCGTCCAGCGGCCGGCGAACTCGCCAGCGTCGTCATGCGCATGGACCGGGCGATCGCCGATGGCGCCGAGCACGCCCACGATCCACTCGTGCTGATCCGGCTCGCGTGTGGTGCCGCGCCCGTGTAGCTCCACCAGGTCGCGTCCGGTATGGGCCGACCGCTCCGAGGTCTGCTTGCGGATCTCCACCGGGAGTACACGGCCGCCATCCAGCTCGAGGTGGAGAGTGCGCGGTTCGATCATCACTTCCGATCCGTTGGGATGAGCATCGGCGTCCTGAGAGAAGCGAAGATACTCCACCCGCGGGGGAGCGAAAAGTGCAAAGCTCAACCAGCACTTCCCAAGTGAGTTGCCACCCTGGCCGAGAGCGTACGATGCGGAACGATGATCCGGGCCTCGACTCGTCCATATCGGAGGAGCTGCCGGAGCGAGAGTCCAGCGCGGGAGAAGAGCGGGAGGGGGAGGAAGACGGGAGTGCGGGTGGGGTGGAGCGGGAGACGGTGGACGACGCGGATCGGGATGCCGGGGTGGAAAGCCCGCCGCGAGATGCGGATCGGGCGAATCTCCTCCCCTAGACGGCCTGGCGCTCCTCGACGGTCTCCAGGCTGTCGCTGAGCGACTGGAGATACTCGGGCGTGCAGTACAGACGGATCTCACCCCGCTCGCCCACGCGCACCCGCGGGCGCTCGAAGCAGACCACGCGGCGCTGGCGGCAGAGGAGCTCGAGAGCCTCCGTTGCACGGAGGATGTCCGGCGCGGCCGTTCCGCTCGTCACGCCCGCTCGCGACCACCCGAGGTCCGCCGCCACCTGGGCCGCCGAGATCGCATCGTTCACGCTGCGGAAGAAAACGTCGCCGCCGAGCTTCAGGATCAGCCGCTCCCGCTCCTTCAGAAACCGGAGCACCAGCTCCGCGTCCTGCTCCTTCCCCTCGGGCCCTCCCGCCTCCACCGCTCGCACGGCCTCGAGCTCGCACCAATCGTAGCCGGGTGCCACGCTCGGCGCTCCTTCACGCCACCGCTCCGCGGCGATCCGCTCGGCGGCCTGGCGATCCGGCGCGTCGATACGGTAGACCGCCCGCTGTCGGAAGACGACCTCGACTTCGTATTGATTGCTCATTTGCCTGCTAAAAATGCAAAAGCGCCCGTCCCGCTTGCATAGCTGGACAGGTGTGCTCCTGTGCAAAGGTCGTGCTCCTGTGGCACGGATCCGTCGTGGACCGGTGAATAGATCCCGTTCCGTCCCTGAACCGCTGATCGTCCATGCTCGAGAGCGCCCTCTTCTGGCTCGCCGTCGTTACCCTGCTCATCTGGGTGGTGAGTACGCTCGAGGCAGGGATCGGTATGCGACGCATCCGCTTGCTCGAAGAGATCCCCCCGCTCGATGCGCGCCAGGCGCCGAGCGTGACGGTGGTGGTCGCCGCGCGCAACGAGGAGCAGAAGATCGCCTCAGCGCTGCGATCCGTTCTCCGGCAGGACTACCCGCGGATCGAGGTCCTGGTGGTTAACGATCGTTCGAACGACCAAACGGGCGCCATTCTCGACGAGATGACCCGGTCGGCGGGGCGCCTGCGGGTGAGCCACATCACGGAGTTACCTGCGGGATGGCTGGGGAAGAACCACGCGCTGGAACACGGCGCCCGGGCGGCCGCTGGCGAGTGGATCCTGTTCACGGACGCGGACGTGAAGATGGAGCCGAGCGTGATCTCGCGAGCGATGGGATACACGCTGCGGGAGGGTCTCGATCACCTGACGATCGCGCCCCGGTTGATGATGCCCGGCGCCGTGCTCAGCACCTTCACCGCTGTGTTCGCCTTCTTCTTCGCGCGTTTCGCGAAGCCCTGGAAGGCGCGTGATCCGCGCAGCAGGCGGCACGTGGGAATCGGCGCATTCAACCTGGTCCGGGCGTCTTCGTACTGGAAGGTGGGAGGCCACCGCCCGCTGGCGATGCGTCCCGACGACGATATGAAGCTCGCCAAGCTGTTGAAGATGTCGGGGTGCACGCAGGAGATGGTGACCGGCGGGGAGATGGTGAGCGTGGAGTGGTACGGCTCATTGCGAGAGGCCGTGGGGGGGCTGGAGAAGAACGCCTTCGCCGGGCTCAACTACTCCGTCCCGGCCGTGATCGGCGCGTGCCTTGCCAGCCTCGCGATCGACGTCTGGCCTTTTGCCGCGATCCTGCTGACGGGCGGGTCGACGCGCTGGCTCAACGTGCTCAGCGCCGGCATCGCGGCGGTGTCCTGCGCCGCGAGCACGCGCGCCTCCGGAGCCCACCCCGCCTATGGGCTCGCGTACCCGCTGGCGACGCTGCTCCTGCTCTATGTGATCGTGCGCTCGGCGGTGCTCGCGCTGCATCGTCGCGGGATCCGCTGGCGCGACACGCTGTACCCGCTGGATCAGCTACGCGCGAACCGGGTTTAAGGGTGCGATAGTACGGGATTACGAGAGTGCGAGAGTACGGCCGAGAGCCACGGCGGCTGCGCTAAGTCGTTGCACGGTCGCACTTTCGCCCTTCCGCACCTTTGTACCGGTTTAAGGTTTCCCATACCGTTGCCGACCTTCATGTAGACCAGGAGACACGCAGACCAACTACCACTCGCATCTCACTCCGGTGGTCGGGACAATCGCCGACACGGGAGGGGAACACCGCCAGAGGAGGTGCCGGATGACCATGCTTGATGCCGGCCTGAACGCCAACCAGCTGTCCGGCGCGTCACCCGTCGCGGGACGCAGAGTGATCCACTCGGATCACTACAACCTCGCTCTGGTGCGCACGGTGCTCACGACCGAGCAGATCGACGCCCGCTCCATTCTGGAGACCGCTTCCGGAGAGGTCGCATTCCAGACCTTGCGGCAGCGCGGAAAGACGGAAAAGTGGCGTGGCGCGAAGCGCTGGCTGAGCGAGGCGACGGGGCTGTTCGGCAGCACCGGCCTGGGGGATCTCGACCTCAGCTCCGTGACGGAGCAAGGCGGCGAGGCTCGGGTCACGGGCTCCCACTTCACCGACGCATGGGTGAAGAAGTACGGACCTCCGGGGCAGCCCGTCTGCGCGGTCGCGGGCGGCTACATCGCCGGGGCTCTGGCAGCGGCCTTCGACCGCCCCTTCAGCGTCGTGGAAGTCGCCTGTGTCGGGCAGGGCAAGTCGGGCTGCAGGTTCCGGGTGACGCCGCTCGACGGGGAGGTCCCGTTCGCGGAGGAGACGCCTCCTCTGGACACTCCCCTCTCCTTGCCGGCGCCCGTGCCCCCCGCGTTCGACGAGCTCGCGGTGGTGGCAGCCCTGCTGGACGTGCTGCCGAGTGCGGACCCGGAAGGCCGAATCCCGGCCTTCGGCGGAACGGTGACCCGACTCTGGGCGGAGCTCTACAACCAGATCTCCTTCCGGTTCGAGCGCGAGGTGCCCCGCGCGATGGGCAACAAGTTCGCCAACCTTCCCTCGCTGGTCCTGGTCGAGGCGGGCCACAGCTGCGCCTTTCATACCTTCGGCGGGATCATGCGGTCGGACGAATGGCGAGAGAGAGTGGTGCCCCTGCTCGAGACCCGGGAGGACTGGCTCCATGCCGCGGTCGCGGTGATCAACACGCTCGGATGGGGCACGTGGCGGGTGCAGGCGCTCGTGCCCGGAGAGCGCGCGACCATCCGCGTGTACGACAGCTACGAAGGGACCGGTTATCGGCACCGGTTCGGCAAGGCGGAAAGCGCGAAGTGCTACTTCTCCCGCGGCACGGCCGCAGCTCTGATGAACCTCCTATACGTGGGCGACATCACGACCGCGCCGGAGCTCACGCCCTCGTACTACAACCAGCTCTTCCGCAGTCCGTTGAGCTTCCGAGCCGCCGAGTCCCGCTGCCGCGCCATCGACGACCCCCATTGCGAGCTGCTCGTCAACCCGCTAAGCGCCGGTCTCACGACCAAGCTGCTGAGAGGCCTTAGGTAAAAGGAAACAGGAGACAGGGACGGAGAACAGGGAACCGGGAACAGCGGGATCAAACGACACGCCGGCGCAGAGGCGGTGATGTAGGCCCGGCGGATCGCGACAAAGACATAGGTCTCGGCTTCCATCAGCGAGCCTTTTGAGATAGCAAGGAAATGCGCGTACTCCGTCGAGGAGCCACGCGCATTTCCTTCTGCTATGTTCGTCGGAACGGAGACAGCGGCCCGCGTAAGCCGGAAAGCCCGGAGCCGAGCATGACCGCCACGATGGCTTCGCCATCGCGGGAGCGCGGCGGAATGCGTCGGCGAAGGCGGCGGGCGCGGATTTGGGGCGGCCGGGGCAAGCTGTGGGTCCGACGCGTCAGGTTGCCGACGCTACCGCTGCGGGGGTAAGCTTCCGGCCGGATTCACCCCTCTCCTCCAGGTCGATGCTTTCTGTTCCTGACGCACGCCAGCTGCGGAGCTTCGGTCTGGCGGTCCTGCTCGCCGCGTCGCCGCCGGGGGTGCGGGCCTCTGCCGCACAGGAGCATGCCCCTTCGGTTCAGACCGCGGTATGGGTCACCGGCGCCACACTACTCGGGGGCAGCCTGCTGCTCGACGAGGCGCTCCGCGCGCTGGTACCGACGGGCGGTGGCGAGCGGTGGGACGCAGCCACCGACCAGCTCAACCATCTGGGCAACCCGCGCTATGTCGTGCCGGTACTGGCGCTGGGGTACGCCGGGGCGAGGCTGGCGCGCGCTCCGGATCTCTCCGCATCCTCCGCGCACGTATTGGCAGCACTCGTTGCCTCCGGCGTGGCGAACGGCACCATCAAGTACGCCGTCGGCCGGCAGAGGCCGGTCGGGGGCGACGCTCTCTCCTTCCGGCCTTTCAATTCCAGCAACCGCTGGCAGTCCTTCCCGTCGGGCCACGCGGTAGTCGCCTTCTCTCTGGCCGCGTCCATATCGGAGGAAGCAGGCCACGGGTGGGTCACCGCGCTGACGTACGGGACCGCGTCGCTGGTCGGCTGGTCACGGATCTACGCGGACAAGCACTGGACCAGCGACGTGGTAGGGGGCGCGCTGATAGGTGCGGCGTCGAGTCGCGCCGCGCTCGGTCTGATCCACCGCAGGCGGAGGCACGACGATGCGGCCCCGGCTGCGATTCTGCTCGGGCCGGAAACCATCGAGGTCCGCTTCCGGACATGGTGACTTCCGTGCCGCTCTCCGCCACCGACTCAGCTGGACATCCTCCCCGCGGTAGAAGTCGCTGATCGGCAGCGAGTCGACTCGCCCGGCCCGGAGCTGGCGCTTCCATGAACGACGGCGCGGTGGGAAGGGCCTCACCCCTTCCCACCGCGCTCTGTACTCCGCCGCGCGTTTTCAGTCGAGCAGTCTCAGCGGCATGACCAGACAGACGAACTCGGGCGTGTCCTCGTTCCCGACCGGCTCCATCGTTGCCGCGCGCTCCGGTGCCTTGAAGGTCATCTTTACCTCGCTGGTCGGCATGTAGCGCAAGAGCTCGAGCAGGTAGTTCGCGTTGAAGCCAATCTCGATCGGCTCGCCATCGTACTCCACCGGCAGCTCCTCCGCCGCCTCGCCGAGATCCGGCGTCTGGACCGAGAACTTCAGCGCCGAGCCCCCGAGCGAGAGCCGGATCCGGTGCGTCTGGTCGGAAGCGACGATCGCCATCCGCCGGATCGCGCCGGTCAGCGGCGCCTTCTCGACCACCAGCTCCTTGTCGTTGTCCTTCGGGATTACCTGCTCGTAATTCGGGTACGGCCCCTCGATCAGCCGGGTGAAGATCACCACGCCGTTGCCACGGAAGCCCAGGTGGTTCTCCGACCGGCCCACCTCTACCTCAGATTCGGCGCCGAAGAGCTTCTGAACCTGCGCCAGTGCGCGCGGATGGACGATCAGGTCACCCGTCCCCGTGCCGCTCTCCCGCGGCAGCGTCATCTTCGCAAGCCGGTGGCCGTTGGTGGCCACCATCCGCATCTCCGTCTCCCGAAGCTCCCATAGCACGCCGTTGAGGATCGGGCGCGTCTCCTCGGTGGAAACCGCGAAGGAGACATGTGAGATCAGCTGGTTCAGGTTCTTCCCCGTCAGCTTCCAGCTCTCCTCGAACGACACCGCCGGAAAGGCCGGGAACTCGTCCTTCGGAAGCCCGTTCAGCCGGAAGCGCGTGCGGCCGCTGCTGATGGTGATGCCGTCGCCCTGCGTCGCGACGTCCACCGCCGACGGAGGCAGCTCCCGCGCGATCTCCTGGAGCTTCCGCGCCGGAGCCGTGATCGCGCCGGGCTCGTGAACCTCGGCCTTCACGAGCATCGACACCGCGGTGTCCAGGTCTGTGCCACTCAGCCTTACGCCACCGTCCTCCGTCTCAATCAGAAGGTTCGACAGCACCGGCAACGTCGTTCGCGTGGGGATGCTCCCACCAACGGCGCTCAGCCCCTCCTGCAGGTTCTCACGCGTGATCGTGAATTTCATGGCGATGCGGAATCGGGATTACGGATGGTCCTGCCCGGGTGTCGGCTCGCTCCGAGGCGACGCTTTCCACTGGAAGGCTTCTACTTCCTAATTAAATAGGAATGGTAGTACTAGTAATAGAGGGTGTGGAAAGGTGGACGGCTTCTCTTTCGCACCCCGCACCTGTTTGCCGGAAGGCACCTTGGGCAACCTCAGCAGCGTGTGGATTGGTCCGTGGAAACGCCCCGCCTTCTCCACCGCCGAACGCTCCTTCCCACACCTCTCCGACTCCCACACCCTTTCAACAACTTCCCCACAGCGGTTGTCCACGGGGAGAGCGACGGTCTCCAGTTGCAAGTCACCAGTTGCCAGTCGGGCGTTCGCACGGGGTCGGCGCGCACTGGTAACTGGCAACTGCCAACTTCTCTCACACCATCGCCTTCCTCAGCGTATCCACCCGCTCCCGGAAGGCGACATCGTTGGCCATGTCTTCTTCCACCTTGGAGATGGAGTGGATGACGGTGGAGTGGTCGCGCCCGCCGAAGAGGCGGCCGATCTCGACCAGGGGCGTGTCGAACAGGTCCTTGATCAGGTACATGGCGACCTGGCGGGGGACGGTGAGGTCCTTCGTCCGCTTCTTCGACTGGAGGCCCTCCGCGGAAACGCCCCAGGCTTCCGCCACCTTGCGACGGACCAGGTCCGGGGTGGCGCGAGCCACGCCGGATCCGTCGCCCGCCTGGAGCACGCCTCCGAGCACCTCGCGCGCGAGCTCGATCGTGATCTCCCGCCGCGTGAGCGACGCAAAGGCGAGCAGCTTGATCACCGCGCCCTCGATCTCCCGCACCGATGAGGTGCAGTTCCGCGCGATGTACTGCAGCACCTCTTCCATCCCGGAGATCTCCAGCCCGTCCTCCTCCACGCGCTTGCGCAGGATCGCGACCCGCGTCTCGAAATCGGGGGGTTTGATGTCCGCCACCATCCCCCACTCGAAGCGGGAGATGAGGCGGTCCTCCAGCCCGATCTCCTTCGGCGGCCGATCGGAGGTGAGCACGATCTGGCGCCTCCCGTCGTGCAGAGCGTTGAAGGTGTGGAAGAACTCCTCCTGCGTCCGCTCCTTCCCCTCCAGGAACTGGATGTCGTCGACCAGGAGCAGATCGATCTGGCGATACAGGCGCCGGAACTCCGCCATCGTTCCTTCCTGGATCGCGGAGACGAGCTCGTTGGTGAACTGCTCGGACGAGACGTAGATGACGCGCTTCCCCGGGTCGCGCGAGAGGACGACGTGTCCGATCGCGTGCATCAGGTGCGTCTTCCCGAGACCCACCCCGCCGTAGATGAAGAACGGGTTGTACATCCGCGCCGGCGCCTCGGCGACCGCGTGGGCGGTGGCGGCCGCGAGCTGGCTGTTGTTGCCGACGACGAACCGGTCGAAGGTGTACCGGTCGTTGAGCGGGGAGTTGTAGGTGAGGCCGGAGGGAGACGCGCCGCTGGAGCCGATATACGGCCCGGTCGGGACCGCTGCGTGAGCCCGCGTCGCTGGGGGCGCGAAGGGCGCAGTCGGTTCGGCCGGCGACCCGTTTCGATGCGCCCCCTCACCGAAAGCCGGCCGTACTCCCTGGCCGTTCATCTCCGGCTTCACCGAGAGGTGGAAGCGCCGCCCTATCAGCCGCTCACCGATCGCCGTCAGAAGCTCCGCGTACTTGTCTTCCACCCAGTCGGCCGCGAACGGGTTGGGGGTGGAGACGATCAGGGTGTCCTGTGAAAACGCGATTGCTTCCGTCGGCGCCAGCCAGGTGCGGAAGGCCTGCTCGGGGACTGCCGCGCGGGCCTCGTCCAGGATCCGCGACCAGACCTCGGCAGCGGTCAGCTCCATGAAATCCTCGAAGAGCCAGCGAAAAAGCGGTACCGAGTGGGAGGCGGCAACGTAGGATTGGGGTGTGGAAAAGTCAAGCCGAAGTTCCCTCGCCGACAGCCGCTCCGGAGGGGGTGGTCAGAGGGTGATCCTGCCCAGCAGCGACTCGAACGCGGGGTCGCCGCGGAGCGGGTGGAGAAGTGGGTCGACCCGCAGAAAAGCCATAGCCCCGGAGCGGTTCGCGAACGCGCGCTCGAGCGCGTGGACGGCCTCGCCTCGCTCGCCGAGCCCCAGGTGCACCAGAGCGATGTATTCGGCGGGGACGTAGCTCCGGGTCGAGTCGGACTGTAGCCGCGCGAGGATCGAGCGCGCCTCCGCCCGGTCGGAGGCGACGGCGCTCGCGTGGGCGATCAGCGCCAGGACCAGCGGCGGCTCGCCGCCGAGCAGCACCTTCGCTGCCTGGTACTCCGCGATCGCCGGCTCCGGATCGCCGCTCTGTACCAGGGTGAGGCCGAGCCCCAGATGCGCGGTCACGAAGGTGGGGTCCATCTCCAACCCGCGGCGGTACTCTTCGATCGCGCGCCTGGACTCGCCCGCGAAATAGAGGACGCGGGCGAGCGCGGTGCTGAGCACCATCGAGAGCGGCTCGAGCTCGCGCGCCCGGCGAATGGCCGTCATCGCTTCCTCCCCGCGCCCGGTCGCCATCAGTCCGAGCGCGTACCAGTGATGCGCCGGCGCGCACGCCGGCTCCAACTGGAGCGCGCGCCGGAACTCCCGCTCGGCGGCGGTCCAGTCCCAGTCGAAGATGAAGTGGACGTTGCCCAGGGTGGCGTGAGTGGCGGCCGATCCGGGGTCCAGCTCCAACGCTCGCGCGAGCGCGCGCCGCGCCGCCGGGAACGCCTCCGCTGGCGGTACGGCACCGTAGTCGTGCGAGCCCAGCAGGCTGTAGACGTCCCCGATTCCGGTATAGGCGAGCGCATAGGTGGGATCGCGCGCCACCGCCTGCTCGAAGAACGAGATCGCCTGGCGCAGCCCGTCGGTGGTTCGACGGTACCAGTGGTAGCGGCCCTTGAGGTAGAGGTTGTACGCCTCGACGTTGGGTGTGGACGACCGGACCAGCGCCGCGCTCTCCCGTTCGGTGAGATGTCCGCGCAGCGCGCCGACGACCGCGCGCGCGATCTCGTCCTGGACCGCGAACACGTCCCCGCCCTCCCGGTCGTACGTCTCGCCCCACTGCTCGTGCAGCGCGTGGAAGTGGGACCACTTTCCTCGCCGCGGAGCTGACGGTCGGCTGGACTGTGAACCGCTGACGGATCGGCGTTACCTCCCCCTCCGCTCCGACCGCCTGATCTTCGCGAACCGGTTCACCGTTCAGGGCGTCCGGGGCGACGCCCCCTTCTACGACCTCCAGCAGGTGCAGACCTCCTTCAAGCAGCAGGAGGGACTGGGGGGCGCGAAGACCATCCGCGGCGTGCCGAAGAACCGCTACGCCGGGCGTGGCCTATTCCTCTGGAACGCCGAATTGCGCTGGCGCGCGGCGGAGCTCGCGCTCCTTGGCAAGCCGTCGCACCTGGTCCTCAGCGGGTTCGTGGATTCCGGGCGGGTGTGGCAGGACCAGCCCCGAGCGAGCCAGCTATTCAGCGATCTGCACCGCGGGTTCGGCGGGGGTGTCCGCCTCGGGATGGGGGAGAACTTCGTCGCCGCGATCGAAATCGGGCACTCCAGCGAGGCGACCGCACCCTTCTACATGGGACTCGGATACCTCTACTGAGCGACTCGTATCGCCCGCGACGAGCGATTGATCGGCGATTGAGACCGCGTGGAGCCAGGTGTGTCATCGTGTCCCGACCCGCCACCGATCTGGCCGCACTTTTCACCCAGAACTTGTCCGAGTCGCCCATGGTTTCGCGACCGGCCTGGAGGAGTCACGCAATGAGCATAGCGACGGACAATCTTCTCGCCGGCTGGATCGGCATGCTCGGGGGTGTCGCCTCCGGAGCGATCATCGGCCTCTACTTCCACCGGGAAGACTGGATGGAGGGGTATGCGTCCTTCCGCAGAAGGATGACGCGGCTCGGGCACATCTCCTTCTTCGGCCTCGGCTTCCTCAACATGATGTTCGCCGTGACTACGATGGTGGTGGCGCTCCCGGCGTTTGCGCTGCGCGTCGCCTCGATCGGCTTCATCATCGGCGCGATCACCATGCCCACCTGCTGCTTCCTCACCGCCTGGCGGAAGCCGTTCCGGCACCTCTTCCCCATTCCCGTTGCCGGGCTGCTCGCCGGGGTCGTGGCCATGCTCGCCGGCTGGGGGGCCCCATGAGGATCGGCTTTATCGCGCTGAGCGGCGTGCGCGCGTACAACAAGGAGCTGATGGAGCTCGGGCTCACCCTCCCCGGCTTCGTTGAGCGAAGCAGGGTGATCGCCTCCCTCCCGAGCCTCGGGCTGCTCACCCTGGCCGGGATGACGCCGGAGGAATTCGAGATCGAGTACCTCGAGGTACCGGACGTCGGCGGGCTGGATCGGCTGCCGGGCGAATTCGACGTGGTCGCCATCTCGAGCTTCAGCGCCCAGATCCGCGAGGCGTACCGGCTGGCCGACGCTTACCGCGCGGCGGGTACCCTCGTGGTGCTCGGCGGGTTGCACGTGAGCGCCGCCCCTGAAGAGGCGATGCAGCACGCCGACGCGGTGGTGATCGGTGAGGGGGAGTCCGCCTGGCCGGCCGTGCTCCGGGACCTGCGTCGCGGCGATCTCGCCGTAGTCGACGCCCGCGGCCAGAGCTTCGACCTCGCCGACGCCCCGATGCCCGCCTTCCACCTGCTGGACGTCGAGCGCTACAACCGCATCACCGTACAGACGCAGCGCGGGTGCCCGTGGCGCTGCGACTTCTGCGCGGCGTCAATGCGCATCTCCCCCACTTACAAGGTGAAGCCCGTCGAAAAGGTCATCGCGGAGATTCGCCGCATCAAGGAGATCTGGCCCGCGCCGTTCATCGAGCTCGCGGACGACAACAGCTTCGTTCGCCGCGCGCACTCGAAGCAGCTGCTCCGTGCGCTCGGCCGCGAGAACGTGCGCTGGTTCACCGAATCCGACCTCTCGATCGCGGAGGACGACGAGCTCCTGGACCTGATGGCCCAGAGTGGCTGCGCCCAGGTGCTGATTGGGTTCGAGAGCCCCTCGCTCGGGGGGCTCCAGGGGCTGGAGGAGCGCACCAACTGGAAGGCGAAGCAGCTCGACCGCTACGCCCGCTCGGTCCGCCGGATCCAGGACCGCGGTATCACCGTGAACGGCTGCTTCGTCCTGGGCCTGGACGGAACGGGGCCGGAGAGCTTCGACGACGTCTGGACCTTCGTCCGCGACAGCGGGCTTTTCGAGGTGCAGATCACCGTCATGACCGCCTTCCCCGGCACCCCCCTGCACCAGCGCCTGCAGCGCGAGGGCCGCATCCTTCGCGAGGACGCCTGGGAGCTCTGTACCCTGTTCGACGTGAACTACCAGCCCGAGCAGATGAGCGTTCGCGACCTGGAGACGGGCTTCCGCGACCTCGCAGCGCGGCTCTACAGCACCGAGACCACCCGGGAGCGGAAAGCACGGTTCATGCGCCGACGCCACGAGCTGCTCGGGGGGCGCCCCGCGCGGGCCCGCGCCGGCCATCTCGACTAGGCGGCGCGGGAGGGTCCCGGCGCAGGCCGGGCTACCGAGTTACAGCGAGGATGAAGCGTCTACCCGGAGTGAGTTCACCGGGCCGTGCGCTCCAGGCGAGTATATACGAACCGATCACTTGGTATTTCTCATGCATCTCCTGTTGGCGCGCTCAACCCTCGTCGTAAGTGCTAGAGCCGAGCCCTTCTCCATCTGCTCGTGCTCTGATGCAGCCGAACGCGAGCCCCCGCCGCCGTTTTCGAGGGGGTACGAGAGGCACGGCAGACATGACAGGATTGGGTAATTGCGTCCGAAAGGCACCTGAATCCGCGGGAAATGGCCCAGTTGCCGCTGCAGTCTGCCAGTCAAGCTCCACAGGGTGAGAACCCGGCATCCACTTCGTCGACCGCGGCGGCTGGACCCGGCATCCCGCGGCCCACCCTGGAAGTAGCGGATGCTGTCGCGCTTACGGTGGGCATCGTCATTGGGGCGGGGATCTTCAAGACTCCGGCGTTGGTGGCGGCGAGCGCGGGGAGCGAGGCTCTGGTGCTGCTTGCCTGGGCTCTTGGAGGCGGGGTTTCCGTGATCGGGGCACTCTGCTACGCGGAACTCGCCACCACCTACCCGAACGCCGGCGGTGACTATCACTACCTCTCGCGAGCGTATGGACCGCACGTCGGCTTCCTATTCGCGTGGGCGCGCTTAGGCGTCATCCAGACCGGCTCGATTGCGCTCCTAGCCTTCATCTTTGGCGATTACGCCTCGCGCTTATTTTACCTCGGAACCCACTCGTCAGCAGTGTACGCGGGGTTGGCCGTAGTGGGACTGACAGCCCTGAACGCCGTCGGTGTCCGCGAGAGCAAGCGCGTGCAGAAGGTGCTGACCACCACGGAGGTGTTCGGGCTGTTCATCATCGCGATGGTCGGCCTCGTCCTCGTCACTTCGCCAGCGGAATCGGCGCAGGCGCCGCTGGTGCATCCGTCCGGGGGCGGCAGCTTCGGCACAGCACTGGTTCTCGTGCTGCTCACGTACGGAGGCTGGAGCGAAGCGGCTTACGTTTCGGCCGAGGTGCGCCAACCCGAGCGCAACATGCTGCGCACGCTGCTGTTGAGCATCGGCCTGATCACTGCCCTCTATCTCCTCGTGAACCTCGCGTACTTGCGGGGGCTCGGCCTCGTGGGCGTGGCCCGCTCCGACGCGGTTGCGGCCGACCTGATGGAGCGAGCCTTCGGGGGGCTGGCTCCGCAGATCATCAGTTTACTCATCGCGGTTTCCGCGCTCACCTCCGCCAACACCACCGTCTTTACGGGTGCGCGCACCGGGTACGCCCTGGGGCGTGACTTCCCCTCTCTCGCCTGGCTGGGTCGCTGGAACGAGCGCGTCAACACCCCGACGAATGCCCTCCTCGCGCAGGCCGGCTGGGCCCTCGCGCTGGTCGTGCTGGGCACGCTCGCACGCGGAGGATTCGAGACGATGGTCAGTTACACGGCTCCGGTGTTCTGGCTCTTCTTCATGCTGTCGGGCTTCTCCGTCATCGTGCTCCGCCATAGCGATCCGAGCACACCACGCCCATTCCGCGTTCCCGGGTACCCGCTCACGCCGTTGTTCCTCAGTGCGACGTCGGCTTATCTCCTGTACTCCAGCGTGGCATATACCGGGATCGGCGCGCTGGTCGGAGCGGGGGTTCTCGGGATCGGAGGAGCGCTGCTCGTCTTCATACGCCTCAAACGCCGCTACCCCCAAGGTGACGGCGTTCGAGGGGATGGCCACGCCGAATAAACTCGGTGAGCGCCGGGCCGAAAGCTCGCCGACTGGTGCGAAGGCTGCCGATCCGAGATCCCGCGCCTGGTGTCGCTAGAATGCCGCCGATGGAGTCGCTCCTGCCCGCTTCCGGCCCACGAGGATGGAAATACGCTCCCCCCGGTCGTAGTAGCCTCCCTCGTGCTGGAGCGGAACGGAGGGGAAGAGCGAAGCGTAGAACTCGACGGGCCGGTAGGCGAGGTGCGGCAGGTTCGGCCGGTCGTGGGTGTTCTCCACCAGGAAGAGCAATCCACCCGGACGCAGCACGCGCTCGATTTCGGCGACGCTCCGCCGCAACGTGGAGTCCTCAGGGATGGCCGTGAGCACGAGCGAGATCCAGACGACGTCTGCAGACTGGTCGGGAAGTGGAATCCGTCCGTTCTCGAGCAGCCGGTATTCGACCCTCTCGGTGCGCGGCGCGAGATCCAGGAAGCGCTGGATCGGATCGACCCCGAGCGCGCGGCCGTCGATCAGCTCCGCGAGCGCTGGGGTGAAGCGGCCCGTACCGGAGCCGAAGTCCAGGACTAGTTTCTCATCACCCTTCAGGTGGCGGCGAAGCACGGGGAAGAGGACATCCATCTGGTAACGTGTGACCGAATCCAGCTCGGCCTCCGAGTGGCCGAGATCGTACACGGCGCGGCCGCCGTGCCGCCGGGCCCTCTCCTCCCAATATTCGAGATCGCCTTGATTCCTGCCGCTCCTGAACATTTGGCACGAGGTGAAGCCGATCAGCAACAGCGACAGCAGGACGATCCAGCGTGGGGATTTCGTCACTCTCCACTCCAGCACAGGTGAGGTATCCTTCGCGCCATTCATTCCGGTGCCCCGCTACCGATGCATCCTGCATACCATCGGCGCAATCTGAGTCCGCGCCGCGAATCCGCCCTCAGCGATAGTAGTAGGAGACTGAAGACTGACGACTGAAGACTGACGTCCTTTTCCCGTTGACCCCCGCCGCCGCCCCTGCTATATTCCCCGGTCTACGCCCCTAATTTTCCGTAGGGAGCAGCTCCCGAATAGAGTTTTCCGATGAAGCCGACTTATCGTCCGCGCAACCGCAAGCGCATCAACAAGCACGGGTTCCGCGCCCGGATGGCGACCAAGTGGGGCCGCAAGGTCCTGAACGCGCGCCGGAAGAAGGGCCGGCACCAGCTGGTCATCACGATCGGCTCCAAGCACGGCCGCTAGCCGGCGGATCGCTTTTCCGCCCGGTGCCTTGAGCGAAGAGCGGGCGCAGGGTGGTGGCGAGGGGGGGCGTCATCGCTTCCCGCCGGAGGCGCGGATCACGGCGTCCGAGGAGATTCGAGCGTTGTTCAGACGGGGGAAACGGAAGAGGACGCGTCACCTGGACGTGTTCGTCTCCGCTTCCCCCGTCTCGCGTTCGCGCTGGGGCGTGGTGGTTCCGAAGCACAAGCAGAAGATCGTCCGCCGCAACCTGGTGAAGCGGCGGCTGCGGGAGATCGGGCGCAGGGAGATGCTCCCGGCGCTGGACGCCGCAGGCCGCTCGCTGGACCTGCTGGTGCGGGCCCGCCCGGAGGCATACCACGCGACCTTCGAGGCTTTGCGCGAGGAGCTGGTTCAGCTGCGGGAGGAGTTGTGCTCCAGGGGATGATGCTTGGCGCGATCCGCTTCTATCGGAAGCGCATCTCACCGCTGACGCCCCCCTCCTGCCGCTACTACCCGACCTGCTCCGCCTACGGGCTGGAGGCAGTGCAGAAGTACGGCGCCGCCCGCGGCGGATGGATGGCGTTTCGCCGCATCCTGCGCTGTCATCCCTTCGCGAAGGGCGGGTACGATCCGGTGGAATAGGAGGCTATCGGCTATCGGCTGTCGGCTATCGGTCCTGCTCCTGGGACCCGCCGCGGCGCGAGGTAGATGGCACCCAGAAAGTTGCAACCAGAACGGCCGGCCGGTCGTAGATGGGTTCGTCGACCGATAGCCGATAGCCGATAGCCGACAGCCTCATGGAAAAACGTCTCCTCATCGCGGTGCTGCTCATGGGCGCCGTGATCATGATCACCAACATCTTCTTTCCCCCCGTTGCGCCGGTCGAGCCGGGGGCGAAGGCGGACAGTGCCGCCATCGCGCGGCCGCGACCTGCGCGGCCGGTCGCGGCGGCACCCGCCCTTCAGACGGCTCCGGCCGCGGCGCGGGACTCCGTCGTCGTGCGCTCGAATCTGTACGAGTACGTCTTCTCCACCCGCGGGGCGGCACTGACCCGGGCGGAGCTGTTTCGCTACCCCTCCTACACGCACCCTGGGAAGCCGGTACAGCTCGTCCCGGGCGGAACCAGCGATTTCCTTGCGCATCGGATCGTAGTCGGCGCGGACACGCTGAACCTCCGGGCCGCACCCTTTCAGCCGAGCGCCCGCTCGCTGGTCGTGGATTCCGCGGGCGGGACGCAGACCGTTCGCTTCTCGTACGCGGATCCCTCCGGCTTCGGGGCGGAGCTCACCTACACCTTCCGACCAGGCACCTACCTGGTCGGAGTGCAGGGGCGGGTCACCGGACTACAGGACCGCGCCACACTGCTGACGAACGTCGGCCCGGGGCTGGCGCCGCACGAGGCCTTCGACCACCACTCCGAGCGGGAGCTCGCGCTGGTGACCCGCGTCGCGGGCAAGGTAGACCGTGAGGCACTCGGGAAGCTCGAAGGCACCGCGACCATTCCCGGGCCGCTCGCCTGGGCCGGGATCAAGGACAAGTACTTCCTCGCCGCCATCGTGGCCGGCGACGACCGGCCGATGAGCGGCGGCCGGGTGGTCGATCTCCCGGACGTTCGTCAGGCATTCGTCGAGGACGGCGACACCTCGGTCGTCGAGCTCCCCCGCGCGGCACTTACCACCGAGCTGCCGATCGCGACCGATGGCACCTTCGCCTTTCAGGCTTACCTCGGGCCGCAGGAGTACGGCCGGCTCAAGGCCGTAGGATACGAGCTCGAGGACGCGACACCGTACGGGTACCGCTGGCTCCAGCCGGTCATCCGTCCGTTCGCCGCGCTGATCGTCTCCATCCTCAACTACCTGCACGACAAGCTCGGCATCGGCTACGGCTGGGTCCTCGTCATCTTCGGGGTGATGATGCGCGTCGTCCTCTGGCCCCTCAACGCGCGCGCCATGCGGGCGCAGATGAAGAACGCAGCCGTCGCACCTTTGATGCAGGAGATCCGCGAAAAATACGCGGACAACCCGCAGAAGCAGCAGGAGGAGATGCTCCGGCTGTACAGGGAGGAGGGCTTCAACCCGATGGCCGGGTGCCTCCCCATGCTGGTGCCCTTCCCGGTGCTGATCACGCTCTTCTTCGTCTTCCAGAGCACCATCGGCTTCCGCGGAGCCGAGTTCCTCTGGCTCCCAGATCTTTCGCTGCGTGACCCATTTTACATCCTGCCGCTGTTCCTCGTCGCGTCCATGTTCGCGCTGCAGTGGATCAGCACCAAGCTGAGCGGCATGGAGCAGAACGCGCAGATGAAGATGATGATGTACATCATGCCGCTAATGATCGGGATCTTCTTCTTCACCATGCCGTCGGGCCTGAACCTCTACTACGCCGCGACCAATGTCGCCAGCATGCCGCAGCAGATGCTGATCGCTCTCGAGCGCAAACGAACGTCGGAGGAGCAGAAGCGGAACAACCCGCCGAAGCCGCAGCCTGCGACGGCGAGCAAGGGAAAGCGGAAGAAGGGTTGACGGACGACGAGATAGGGAACAGCCTGCGCTACACTACACTAGCAGGGGCCGACATCGGGTGAGATGTCGGCCCCTGCTTTTTGTTTCCCGCTGTTCCTGTTCCCTATCTCGTCGACACGCGAACCGTGCGGGTCTTGAGACGAGCGACCACGGTACGACCGAGTTCCCGGCCCTGGACCATGCCGCCCTCGACCCCGTCGCGGTAGTGGATCCCGCCGTACAGACGGCTGTATGCCGCCTCTTCCGCTGCGTGACGGAAGGATGTGAAGGAGCGTTCCGGAAGGCCGAAGCGCTTCTCGGTGTCATCTGTGTACGCGAAGTCGTCGCCGAACAGATCGGTCAGCACCTCCGCGGCGGCCGTCGAGATCACGCTGTGCCCGCTGGGGTACTCGGGGAAAGGCGGAGTCTGCAGGAGCGGCTGCCAGCGGCGGTCGATCCGCTCCTGGATGACCGTCTCCGGGCGAACGCGAACGCTGTTGTATTTCTCGTTCCATGCGCTGATGAAGCCGTCGGCGAGTGCCACAGACACCCGCGCGTACGCTTCCGCGCTCCGCATCATGTCGGCGTCTGTTTTCCGCGCGACGAGGGCGGTGATCTCCATCCAGTGTCCGCCGGGGGAGATTTTCTTGGTGGTCGACATCAGGTGGCCCACCGACTGCACCGCGAAGGGATTGCAGTCCCAGAAGGCCGCGATGGCCCGCTGCTCCGGGGTCAGGCCGCGCCACGTCTCATATACTTCGCGCACTTCTCGGGAGAATCGGCTCTCCGCCGCGGTATCGTACGGATTGGGCGGCGGCGGAGCGGACTGCCGGGCGGAGTCGAGCACGAACGGCCGCAGCATGCCCCAACTGGGCTCGACCGGATCGAAGTAGGCGGGCCCGGTCGGAACCCAGCGCCCCGGCTCCCGGATGATCTCGAGCCGGGCGCTCGCGCGTGCCATCTTGATCCCGTCCTTGCCGGCCCAAGCCAGGACGTGGCGGCCCACGGCGGCGCCGTACTCTAGCGAGCGGTTCAGGAGGGCGCGGGGCACACCGCGCTGGCGAAGCTGCTCGACCAGCGAGTCCCGGTGCGCGGCGACCTTTTCCGGCGCGAACACCAGCGCCTCCGAGACGGTGAGAAAGGCGTTGACGCTGGCGACCGGGAGCAGGTACTCCTCCCCCGTCTCGGGAAGCGGCGCCGGCGTCATCTCGTTCAACTGATTGGCCAGCGATTCATACGCCTTGGCGCCCGGGCGCAGCGCCTCGTACGCGGCGACGCTCGAGTAGGCGTAGATGCGGCTCGCGACCGGAGGGCTGGTGACGCTCTCCATCATTGCGTTGGTGACCACATTCACCGCGCCGTGCAGCAGCTCGGGGTCGTGAAACTGGCGCGGGTCGACCGGCTCCGAGCGACAGCTCGCCGCCAGGAACATGGCGGCCGCTATGCCTGCGCGCGTGAGAGAGATTTTTAGCATCCTGCAATTCGGTATGTTCAGTGCGACTCAGCGCGTTCCTTCGCGCCCCGGTCGTACCGATGAGCGGGCGGGAACCATCTTCGGGCAATCGGAAGCCGGAGTACCTCACCACGTCCACGCGATAAGGTAGGCCGAGTCACGGCAGTTATAGTCAGTGAAAAGATCAGCTCGCCGCCGGATTCCCGCAAGCCCTCAATTCAACTCGCCGGCGGCGTAAACGCGGATCCAGTGGCTGCGGATGCGCGGCTGAACGGAGCGCCCATCCTGACGGGAAACGATCATGCGCGAGGGGAGCTCCGGCATGTGGCAGTCCACGCAGCGGTTCGTGATGGTCGCGCCGAGCTCGGGCACCGCCTCATGGGTCTGCGCCTGGTGGCAGGAGAGGCAGCGCGCGGAGAACGCGGCCGGGTTCCGCTGTGTCTGGTGAACGTCGTGGCAGGTGGAGCAGGTCATGTCGGAGGCGGCGAAGCAGGTACTGCGCTGTAAGAGCGCCACCTGGTTGCCGTGCACGTCCAGGGCCTCGTTCGGGAGGGTGGGCGGGAGGCGGAGGTGCTGCTCGAGTGGCTGCCCGGGTCGGTACGAGAAGGAGGGGGTGACTGGCTCGCCAACGCCGCCGTGGCATTGGGCGCAGAGCTCGAGCTGACGCTGGCGCGGGAGCTCGGCCGGGTTCACGATCGGAGTGCCCAGGAACCGCGTGACTGGCGAGCGCTGGCGAGCCACGTGGTCGCGGCCAGCGCCATGGCACTTCTCACAGGAGATACCCGGGATGCTTCGACCCTCGGCGTAGCGGTGAACCCCCTGCGAGTCCGCGGCAGGCTCGAAGAAAGTCGAGTGGCACTCCAGGCAGCGCGGGGCGACCGGCCGCTCGAAGTTGACTACTCCCTCCGGGTAGCCGGGGCTGGAGATCCACGCCTGGAGCGCCGTCCAGTACGAGATCGGGAGCTGGTAGAGCCGGTCTCCACTTTCCCAGTAGAGGTAGGTCTGGCCCTTCCGGCCGGAGCCGATCACGAGGTCGATGCGCTTGCTGATCGTGCTGGTGTCCGGGGGCTCTCCCACGACCGCGGTCTGGAAGAACCCGTCCGGCCGCGCGTCCATATGGTAGCGCAGGGCCGGGTTCGGCGTTGAAAGCGTGTTCTCGCCCGGAGCGAAGGACGCCGCGATGGTCCGGCTGGACGCCGGGGCCGAGGTGCGGTGGTGGGCCGTTCCGGCGAAGCTCCGCTGCTCCGTATGACAGCCGAGACAGGTCTCGTTGCCTACGAAGTCGCCGAACCTGGGCGGGCGGTCCCCGCGCCCGCGCAGGAAGATGACTCCGACGGTGGCGGCCAGCAGGGCCGCCACGCCGACCATGGCGAGAGCCCGCCTGACCCTTCGGGTCATAATTTTCGCCCATCCCGCGCGGGGGCGGTGCACCTCGATCCCATCAGAATCCGACCGATCGACGCCTGCCGGCGGAATCGTAGATCACCGCGCTGACGACCGTCGCCGGCACGCTCAGAGCACGGGACGACTGCGACAGATAGGTCGAGCCGTAGTGGAACTCTTCGCGGCGCACCCGGCCGTCCTTGAAGGTCAGCATCGCATACGCGTCTGCCGGATCGAGCTTCACCACCCTGCTCGGCGGCCCGCTGGGCGTGAAGGTGCGGAGGCTGTCGTTGTTCTGGGTAACCAGCAGCAGTGGTGGGGCGCCATCGCGACGAATCTCGGCGATCCCCTTCGCGTCGCCCTCCACGAAGAAGCCGCTCTCGCTGCCGCTCAGGTACCGGAACTGCCCCCTGCCATTGCCGAGGAGAACGCTGCCGACGGAGGCGTCTTCCCAGCCGGCCTGGGTGTCCGTCGCGTACGAGTTCCCAACCATCAGCAGGTCCAGGTTGCCGTCGGAGTTGTAGTCTCCCGTCAGCATTCCGAAGGCGGGCGACAGCTGCGCCCGGTTCGGGAGCCGACGGATAGCGAACTTACCGCGACCGAGATTCTCGAGGTAGCTGCTGGCGAACATCACGCTTTCCAGAACGGTCGCCTTTTCCCGCTCGTCTCCCGACAGAGTCTCCTCGAGCCTGGCGTTGCCGTAGTGGGCGTACCGCGGGAACCGCCCCTTCATCCCGATGATCTGGTCGATGAGGATGTCGCGCGAAGCGACGGCGTAGCTCTCGCCGCCGATGTACCTGGAGAGGATCGGGTCCACACTGCCGTTCTGGTCGAAGTCGGCTGCGTGGACCCGCACCGGCTGCCGCGGCGATGCCTGATACCGGGTGTTCAGGCCCAGGTTGCCGGCCATGTAGTCGACGTCCCCGTCGTTGTCGAAGTCCCCAGCCGCGAGGCTGTTCCACCACCCACGCGTGTCACCGAGCCCGACGGAGCGGCTGGCGTCGACGAGGCGCCCCCGCTCGTTGTGGAAGAAGGTGAGGGGCATCCACTCGCCGGCGAGGAGCAGGTCGACCTGCCCATCCTGGTCGTAATCCGTCCAGAGGGCGGCGGTGACCATGCCGGCCTCGGCCAGACCGGGAGCGACCTGCTGGGTGACGTCGGTGAACTTCGCTGGGCCGCCCGGGCCGCAGTCGTTGCGCAGCAGGTAGCTGCGACCCGCGCTCGGATAGCTGCCGGGGAGGACCCGCCCTCCCACGAACAGATCGAGGTCGCCGTCGCGGTCGTAATCCGCGGCCACTACGGAAGAGCCGCTGGCAGTCTCACGAGGCAGAGCCCGCGGGTCGCGCACGAGCCCGCCGCGTCCGTCGTTGATGTACAGCCTGTCCTGGTACGTGTCGTCCATGTCCGGGTACCCGCCCCCGCTGACGACGTATAGATCCAGGTCGCCATCCCCTTCCGCATCGAAGAAGAGCGCGCCCATGTCCTCGTAATCGAGGTCCCCCGGCAGCGCGCGCTTGGCGAATCGGCCCTGCGCGGTTTGGAGGAAAAGCTCCTTCGGCTTGCCTCGGTCCGCGCCGACGTAGACGTCGTCGAGCCCATTTCCGTCGACGTCCCCGACCGCGATCCCGGGGCCGAGGTTGGACAGTTTGTGCGGCAGCGCCGGCGATATCTTGAAGTCGGCGAGCTCCCGCTCCTCGTGCCGGTGCGCGAGGCCGACGGCGGACGCGGTCCGGAAGAGCGGGGCCGCCCGGCGAAGCTGAGGCGGGCGTCGGAGCGTCGCGTTGCGGTGGTCGAGAGTGACCATCTGATCAGCGGTCACCCCGGTCAGCCGCTGGTAGGCGCCGTCGGGCCAGAATACTTCGAGGGAGTCTACCCTGGTGGCGGCCCCGAGGCCGAAATGGATCGGACTCTCCACCGTGGATTTGTAGCCGCGGTACGGCGAATGGTCGTGGTACTGCTGCCCTCGGCCGGCGTGAACCACAACTTTCGCTCCGTGCCCCGGCAGGTTGCCCCGCGGGCCCCGGAGGGCCACGCGGAGGTAGTGGCGGCCGGGCAGCTCACTCGCACGGTTCTCGAAGAGAAAGGCCTCGTCGTCGAGGTTGTTGACCACCAGGTCCAGATCGCCGTCGTTGTCGAGGTCGGCGTACGCCGCGCCATTCGAGAAGCTGGGGATCTTGATCCCCCAGTCCTCGCTCCGGTCCGTGAACGTCAGGTCGCCCCGGTTCTGATACATGTAGTTGGGGAGCTTTACCTCCGGCAGCTCCCGCATCTTCTGCAGCAGCTCCTTCCTGCGTCGGGCGGGGTCCGCCAGCGATTGCGTCTCCTGGGTGGTGTAGACGATGTAGTCGAGGTTGGTGACGTCCCGGCGATACCCGTTGGTGATGAACAGGTCGCGCAGCCCGTCGTTGTCGAAGTCGGCAAGCAGGGCGGCCCAGCTCCAGTCGGTGTTGTGGATCCCACTCAGCTGCCCCACGTCACTGAAGGTCGGCTCGCCCGACGGGCCCGGTCCGTTGTTGATCTGCAGAGTGTTCCGCACGTACTGCGGCGCGTAGCCGTAGTAGAGGCTCATGCGGAACTTGTCGTAGTTGCTCCCCGAGAGCATCAGCTTCTGGCGGAGGTTGTCTTCCGGCAGCATGTCGAGGGTGACGATGTCCACCAGGCCGTCGTTGTTCACGTCCGCGACGTCGGTCCCCATCGCGTTGTGGGCCTGGTGCTTCAGGTATTGGGGCGCGCGGTCGGTGAAGGTCCCGTCCCGGTTGTTGATCCAGACCAGGTCATTGGTGATGAAGTCGTTGGCGGCGTAGACGTCCGGCCAGCCGTCGCGGTTCAGGTCGCTCACCGCCATCCCCAACCCGAAACCCTCGATCAGGATCCCTGCTTCGCGCGAGACGTTCGTGAAGCTGCCGTCGCCGTTGTTCCGATAAAGCCGATCGGTGCTCGCCGCCTCTCCGTTGACCAGCTTGGGCCGAATCGTGTTGCGGCTGAACTCTTCCAGCGCGTTGGTCAAGACGTACAGGTCGAGGTCTCCGTCCAGGTCGTAGTCGAAGAAGGCCGCGTGGGTGCTGTACCCCGTGTCGGCGACCCCGTACGCTTTCCCCTGCTCCACGAATCGCGGCGTCCCCGACGCGTCCACGCCCTGGTTCACGAACAGCAGGTTCGCCCGCTGCTCGTCGGGGACCCTGCCGGCGACACAGACGTAGATGTCCAGAAGCCCATCCTGGTTGATGTCCACCAGCGTCGTCCCGGTCGCCCAGGCTTGCGTGCCCACCCCCGCGCGCTCGGTCACGTCGTCGAACCGGAGCTCGCCGCGGTTGAGGTAGAGCCGGCTGGAGACCATGTTGCCGGAGAAATACACGTCCTGCCGCCCGTCGTTGTTCAGGTCCCCGACGGCTACGCCCCCACCATTGTAGATGTAGTCGAAGGCGATCGGATTGTAGACCGAGTCGTCTTCCTGTAGCCTGTTGGCGAAGGTTATCCCGGTCTCATCGGCCGAGCGAAGCACGAAAAGGGGCGGGTCATCCCCCAGGCGGCAGCCTGAGAAAGTGAGCAGCGCCGCGACGATCAGGAGTCTCATCTTCGATACGATCAGGTTGAGTCCGACGACACGGAAGAGGTCGGAGCACGACGGCGCCGGCGCGGCGGACCGTCTGGTCGTTGAAATTTGTCAATTGGAAAACCGACGGGAGCTCTAGCCCGGTCGAGCGTTCCCTGACGCGGGGCGGTCCCGTCAGCCCACGGGGTGCTGTTCCGGGCACCACCAATGCAGCAGCAGGGTCTCGTGCGCTACGCGGATTGCTAGGGGCGGCGCGGAAACTCGGCTCAGGATAGACAGTACCGCGGGTGCCCATCACTGTTCCACCGAAACGCACGTCCGGGCGAACGCAGCACGCTCGGCCAGACGGTTGAGCTCGGTGGAGCGGTGGACCCCCGTTCCTGGGCTCGCGGATTCAGCGGCTGACGCGGGGCTGCTCACAGGCTCGTGCGCCGTCGCTTCGCCTGACCGGAGCAGAATACTGGCTGCTCAGCAGCTAATCTGCGGCTTCGCTCCGACGAGTCAAGCGAGAGGGCCTTTGGCGGCCGCCGGGAACGCTGCGGGGGCAGGGCTTCTCGTGCTCCCTCTTCCCCTGGCGGCGGCTTTGCGCCACCTTTATGACTGAGCGGCTCGCGCGGCGGGCCTCCAGAAGGACGGAAGGACAGTTACAGTTCTGACGCTGCTCAGAGCAAACCCGCCGAAAGGCGGCGACGCAGAGCCACGGGACTAACGCGACCTGGGTCGTCATGTCCGCCGGGCCGCCAGCGATCGACCTGAGTTGTCGACTGTTGGCGGCGTTTTCTTTTTGTGCGCGACGGAAAGTTCGGGCCGAGAGGCACGGCGCGCCTGGGAGACCGGGGGAGATGAACGATTCAGAGCGGACGTGGGATTTCGCGGCGGAGGAGAGGGAACGGGGAAGCTTCATTCTGCTGCAGCACGTCTATTCTCTAGCGTGCGAGGGGCAGGGGGTGGTCGCGGTTGGAAAGCTGGCGTCGGACCTCGGGCTGCCGGTAGGGTCGGCCGTACAGGTGGTGGCGCATCTCACCTACGCGGATTTCCTCACCTGGGACGGCACCGGCCGTCCGGTCGGCATCACCGAAAAGGGTGTGGAGTACATTGAGCGCCTGGGTCATCGCCGCCGCGCGCTGCAGCTGCCGGTTCCCGAAGCCGCGCCCGAGCCGGAGCCGGTGTTCAACCAACAGACGGAGAGCCACTCAACCGGGTGACCTCCAGCGCACAGCCCCGTCCCGGAGCTTCCCCGGTGCGTTACTTCCGATCGACCCCGACAGCACCGCCCGGCCTGCCGCGCTGCCGTCGCGCCGCGGTTCGCCTGCTGCCGCTCCTCCTCGGCCTGCTTCTCCCGCTGGCCCCCGCTTGCGCACAGGGTCGCGGAGAGGCCGCGGCGGTACAGGCGGACACCGCCTTCGCCACCCAGGTTGCGCGGCTCTCCGAGCCAGGCGGCTTCTTCGATACGGACAACCTCATCTCCAATGAGGGCTCCTATCTCCACGTGATGGACGAGCTGGACGCGCGTGGCGTGCGCGGCGGGGCCTATATCGGCGTCGGCCCGGATCAGAACTTCTCCTATATCGCCAGGATTCGACCGGCCATCGCCATTCTGGTGGATATCCGGCGGGACAATCTGCTCGAGCACCTCCTCTTCAAGTCTCTGTTCGAGCTCTCTCGCGACCGATTGGAGTACCTCGCGCTGCTCACGGGACGCCCGGTGCCCGCGACCCGCGATCCCGCCGAGCCCATCGACTCGATCGTCGAGTACCTGGACAGGACTCCTCTTCTCCGCTCCGCCTTCGAGGATTCGCACGCACGCGTGGTGCAGCGGATACGTGGATACGGTGTCCCTATCGATTCAGGGGAGTGGCGGACGCTGCGCCGCTTCCACTCCGCTTTCGCCGAGCAAGGGCTGGGGCTTCGATTCGAGAGCTTCGGGCGCGCTCCCCAGCCGCACTACCCGAGCCTCCGGCAGCTCATCCTGGAGCGGGACATGGGCGGGCGGCAGGCGAGCTATCTCGCCAGCGACCATTCCTTCCAGTTCGTCCGCTCCCTTCAGCTACGAAACGGGGTGATCCCTGCAGTGGGCGACCTCGCCGGCGCCGGGGCTCTGCCGGCGATCGCGAGCTTCCTGCGCGCACGGGGCGAGCGCGTTTCGGCTTATTACATCTCGAATGTGGACTATTATGTCGTGCGGGATGGGAAGCTCGATCCCTTCCTGGCGAACGTGAAGCGGCTTCCGCTGGACGAGCGCAGCGTCATCATCCGGAGTGTATTTCGCGGGCCGGCGTCCGTACCGATCGCGCAGACGAGCTCCCCCTGGCGGAGCGCACAGCTCCTTCAGAGCCTGCCGACGCTGGTGGGGGAGTACGATTCGGGACGCGTCCGCCGGTACTACGACCTGGTGGCGACCGGCTCGTCCCGTCCACGCTGAACGGTCGCAGCCCTTTCATGTTCCTCGAGTCGATTCGCGCACTCTTCGGGTCCGGGAGCACGGGCTCCGATGAGCCAGAGCTGAACGGCGCGGCCAGGGCGGACGCGCGGCATGTCGCCGCGTGCGCGCTCCTGCTGGAGATCGCGCATGCGGACGGCGAGTTCTCGCAGGCGGAGCGCGAGCACCTGGAGTCAGTGCTCGTCAGCCACTTTTCGTTGGACGCGGCGGCGGGGCGGGAGCTTCTCCAGCTGGCGGAGTCCGAGCGCAGCGCTTCGATCGACCACCACCGGTTCACCACGCTGCTGCGCACCGGGTACGACTTCGAGCAGAAGATGTCGCTCGCGGAGAGTATGTGGGGCCTCGTTCTCGCTGATGGCGATATCGCGGACCACGAGCACTACCTCACGCGCAAGATCGCCAACCTCCTGGACCTGCAGCCGGCGGAGCTTTCCGCCGCCAAGGCCGCCGCCGCCGCGAGGTCTCGCCTCGAGTAGCCGCTCCGCGGCGCTTGCTCCCGCGCGCCGGCGGCGTCATTCTCCCCCATGCCCAGCTCCCTCGCCACGACCATCGCGGCTATCGCTACCCCGGCGGGCCGCGGCGCGGTAGCGCTCGTACGAATCTCCGGGGCGGATGCCGCCGGCTGTCTGCTGCGGGTGTGCCCGGCGCTGGGGGCCGAGCCCCCCGCCCCGCGCGTTCAGCGGCTGCTCGTCGTGCGCCACCCCGACACGGGCGATCTCGTCGATCGCGCACTCGTCTCCTACTTCCCCGCGCCGCACAGCTACACGGGTGAGGACACGGTCGAGATCTCCACGCACGGCGGCGTCCTGACACCGCAGCTGGTGCTTGCGGCCGTCTGCGCCGCCGGCGCGGTCGTCGCCCGGCCCGGCGAGTTCACCCACCGCGCGCTCGACAACGGAAAGCTCGACCTCCTGCAGGCAGAGGCGGTGCTCGACCTGGTCGAGGGACGCTCGCCCGCGCTGCACCGGGCGGCGATCTTCCAGATGGAGCGCGGCCTTTCCAGGCGAATCGAAGAGCTGCGCGCCGCGATCCTGCACGTGGAGGCGCTCCTCACCTACTCCATCGACTTCCCGGAAGAGGACGAGCCACCCGTCCCGCCCGCCCGCACCGCGGCCGCGGCCCGTGAGATTACCGCGAGGATCCGCACCCTCCTCGCGACCGCTCCACAGGGGGAGATGCTGCGCGAAGGGGCGCTGGTCGTCCTGGCGGGTCTGCCCAACTCCGGGAAGTCCTCTCTGTTCAACGCACTGCTGGGTACCGAGCGGGCGATCGTCACCGAGATCCCCGGAACGACGCGCGACGCGCTGGAAGCTTCCATCGTACTCGACGGGTATCCCTTTCGACTCGCCGATACGGCCGGGCTTCGCGAGACGACGGACCGGGTGGAAGGCATCGGTATCGAAGTCGCCCGGCGCTACCTCCGCGCCGCCAACATCGTCCTGTTCTGCGCTGACGCAGCGCGAGATCTCGACCCGGCTGAGCTCGGCTTTCTCGCCGGCGTCGACCCTTCGCATGCCCTACTCGTCAGGACCAAGGCGGACGAGCTCGGGGCCCGCCGCCCCGGGTCCGCACCGGTCAACGGCTCGCCTCCTGCGATCGCCGTGTCCGTCGTGGACGGCACCGGCCTCGCTCGACTGCGGGAGGAGCTGCTGCGGCTTGCTTTCGGAGGAATCCTGGGCGAGCCCGGCGAGGCTCCGCTCGTCACACGCGAGCGGCACGCCCGCGCACTGGGCTCGGCCATGGACGAGCTCACGAGCTTCGTCACGGCCGTGGACGGTGACGTCCCGCCGGAGATCGCCGCGACCCACCTCGCGGCGGCCCGCGATCATCTGGAGGAGCTCATCGGGGCCGTCACCCCCGACGAGGTCCTCGGGCAGCTCTTCGCCCAGTTCTGCATCGGTAAGTAGCGGCGGAAAACCGCGGAGGAGGCGCGCAGAGCGTTTGCGGGGCCCGGGGCAGCCCGGACGTATGGCGGACGCGAGATCGGCGCTCAGGAGCGAATTCTGAGCGCCGTTCTATTCGGGATGTGTTCGGGAGCGTCAGTGGAGGATGTCGAAGCCGCCCGTAGGAGCCTCCGCCGCGGGCTCTTCCTCGACGGAGTCGACTTCGGCGCCAGGCGGGCCGGAATCGAGCCTTGCGCGGAGTTGCGTCAGCGCGCTCTCGCTGCCCTGTGCACAGATTTCAACCGAGCCGTCAGGAAGATTGCGCACGCTCCCGGTGAGCCCGACCTCGCTGGCCAGGGACCGCGTCCACCAGCGGAAGCCGACACCCTGGACCCTCCCCTGAACGCGGAAGCGGCGTGCTGGCATTCGCTGCTCCGCCCTCAGTACTCGCGTGGGCGGCGCGGTCGGCGCCCGGTCGGGCGCTCCTCCTCCTCGTCCTCGTCGTCGCCAAAAATGCCAGCCAGGTTACGCGTCTCCTGGGCCACGGCCGCGCTGATCGCTCCGATGATCGCGCCGCGCAGCTGCTGCTTCGCCCTCCCGAAGCGCCCCTCGGATTGACTCTTCCCAGCCACCAGGAACCCGACCGCGAACGCGACCCCGACTGCGGCGAGCGGATTCTCCCGGACCAGACGGACCACGCCGGTGCGCTCGTCCAGCCCGCTCGCAGCGCGGCCCAGCGCCCCTGCAGCACGCTGCCGCGCCTCGTTCGCGAAGTTCCGGGCGCGCCCACTTCGTGCCTCGCCACCCGCCTCGGAAAGCTCCTCGAGCCCGTCGACGCCGTCGTGGTGCTGCCGGGGACCCATCCCGATATGGGTGTGTACCTCGGCACCCCTGAGCCCTTCATCCATCCTGTCCATGTTTGCTCCTCCTGGGTCCCTCACTCGGAGGGCGGGTAAGATCGTGCGTCAGCTGCTGCACCTCCGCCCCGGCCCATCGCTTGTCTGCGTGCAAGGTGCCGATGGCGGCGCGCAGGGCCGGTTCCCGTCTCCGTCTGGCCGCGGCGTTGGTGATCGCGAGCGCCGCGCCGATCAGGACGAAGAGAAGGCCGACGATCAGCGTGGAGAGCAGGTAGCTGTCGAGAAGGTCACCCAGCCCAACGACCAGCGCCGCGAGCAGCACCAGCATGGCGATGAGGACGATCGCCGCTCCGGCGGCGACCCAACTCACACCAGCGGCGGTGCGCCGGACGCCATCCCCGAGCTCCGCCCGGACCAGCTCCACCTCCTGGCGGAACAGCTCCTGCGTCTCGCCGGCGAGGTCACGGAGCAGACCACCGAGCGAGGGCTCGGGCTCGTCTGGGTCCGGTTCCCCCGCGGCGCCGGTGCCGTTCACGATCCTGGTGTTCAGCGGATGATCTTCCCGGCGACCCACCCGGCCGCTACCGCGATCAGCACCGAGTGGATGGGCTTCTCGCGAACCTGGCGCTCGAGCCCGTCGCGGACGCTGTCGACGTCGCTGCTCCGCAGGTAGTCAGCGACCCCGTCGAGCCGGGCGGCGAGGTCCTGGACCAGCGCTCCCGCGCGGCCCGCCGCGCCGTCTTCATCGCCGAAGCGGTCGTCCGCTAGCTCTCCGAGCCGGTCGGCCGCCATCTGCACGCGCTCCGCCATCTCGAAGAGCGCATCGTTGATCCGCTCGCGCGGCCCGCCGGGGCGCCTGCGCGCGCGGAGCGGCGTCTCGTCCTCATCAGCGTAGTCGTACGGCGCGCCTTCGGTGCGGCCCATGGACTCGCGGCCGAACGGCGGCATGTTCGCCGCGCCGCCCATTCCCTGTTCCTGCTCGTCCATGCTGCGCTCCTCGGTTCGGGGCCTGGTTTTCCAGCTCGGGTGCAATCCATATGCCATCTGCGGCACCTGCTTGGTCTTACACTCCGAAGGTGCGGAAACGATCCCGTCGCCGGGGTTCCACGTGGAACAATCCTGCCGGCCGAGCGAGGAACCGCCCGCCTCGCCCGGGTTATAGGCACTCCACGGTCGAGCCGCAGCGAACGTCCAGGAGAGCGATGGAGAGGACTTACGAGGTGATTGTGATCGGTGGGGGACACGCCGGGGTGGAGGCCGCCGCTGCGTCGGCGCGGCTCGGCGCCCGGACGCTGCTGATCACGCCCAACCTGGAGGCCGTCGGGCAGATGAGCTGCAACCCCGCGATCGGCGGGGTGGCGAAGGGGACCGTGGTCCGTGAAGTCGACGCGATGGGCGGCGTCATGGCGCGCGCGACCGACCGCGCTCGTATCCAGTTCCGCATGTTGAACCGGTCGAAGGGTCCCGCCGTGTGGGCGCCGCGCATGCAATGCGACCGCGGACTATATCCCCGCGCCGCGCGCTCGCTCCTCGAAGCCAACCCGTCCCTCTCCCTCTTCCAGGGGATGGTGGGATCGCTGCGCCTGGACGGCGCCCGCGTGGCCGGGGTACGCACCGAGTCCGGGATCGACTTCGCTTCGCGGGCGGTGGTGCTCACGGCCGGGACCTTTCTTCGCGGCAGAATCCATGTCGGCGGCGTTCCGACCGTCGGGGCGGGAAGGGCGGGGGACGCTCCTTCGGTCAACCTCGCGGAGCAGCTGGAGGCACTCGGGCTGGAGGTCGCGCGCTTCAAGACCGGCACGCCTCCGCGGATCGACGGGCGCTCGGTGGACACGTCGTCGTTGCAGGTGCAGCACGGCGAGAATCCCGAGTACCGGCTCTCGCAGTGGGCGCGGGAGCCGTTACTTCCGCAGCTCCCCTGCTGGATCACCTGGACGGGTGACCAGCTCAAGGAGGTTGTGCAGGAGAACCTCTCCCGGTCCGCGCTGTACGGCGGCGAGATCGCGGGGCGGGGCCCCCGCTATTGCCCCTCGATCGAGGACAAGATCGTCAAGTTCCCCGACGCGGTGCGCCACCAGATCTTCCTTGAGCCGGAGGGACTCGAGACCAGCGAGATGTACGTCAACGGCCTGTCCACCTCGCTTCCTCTGGAGGTGCAGCTCGCGATGCTGCGCAGCCTGCCCGGGCTGGAGAAGGTTCGTATGACGAAGATGGGCTACGCCATCGAGTACGACTACTATCCCCCCCACCAGCTGCATCCCACCCTGGAGAGCAAGGCGCTGGAGGGGCTCTTCCTGGCGGGGCAGGTGAACGGGACCACGGGGTACGAGGAGGCGGCGGGGCAGGGGCTGATAGGCGGAGCGAACGCGGCGTTGCAGGCGCTGGATCGGGAGCCGGTCGTCCTGGAGCGCGACCGCGCCTTCATCGGCGTGCTGCTCGACGACCTGGTCACCAAGGGGACGGACGAACCGTATCGGCTATTCACCTCGCGCGCGGAATTCCGCCTTCTCCTGCGGCAGGACAACGCAATCGCGCGATTGGGCCCACTCGCCGCCGCCACCGGGTTGCTCAGCGACGCCCAGCGCCGCCGCCTGGACGAGCGGCTGGAGCTCGCGGACCGGGTGGGCGCATGGCTGGAAGAGACCAGTGCCGCTCCCGAGCGCGTCAACCATTTCCTGGAGACGGTGGGCTCCGCGCCGCTGCGGGAGCCGACGCGACTGGCCGCCCTGCTGCGCCGCCCTGGCATCCCGATCGCGGGCCTGCTGGAGGCCGTCGCGGATGCCGCCCCCTTCGACGCCAGCTCGGACGCGGAGCTCGAAGAAGTTCTCGCGGGCGCCGAGATGGAGCTGCGTTACGAGGGCTACCTGGGGCGCGAGCGGCGACGGGCCGCCACCGTCCAGCGCCAGGGCGATTTCGCCCTCCCGGCCGACCTCGGCTACGACGGGTTCCTCTCCCTCTCCACGGAGGCGCGCCAGAAGCTGTCGCGGGTGCGACCGACCACTCTCGGCCAGGCCTCGCGCATCCCGGGCGTCTCCCCGAACGACCTGCAGAACCTGGTGATGGAGGTCAAGAAGATAAGGAAGAGGGAAGAGGAAAGAGGGTAGAGCGGGGTCTCGGCATAGTCCGGGTGCTGGTCCGCAGCCGTCGTGCTCCTCGGCCTGCTGTCCGTTCTTCCTTTCCCTCTTGATTCTTCCTTCCCTCCTTCCCCGCTACCTGTTCCACGTGAAACATACGGCCCGTCGCTAGACTGACGCGGACCGCGCGGGTTATATTGGCGCCGCCTACCTACCCTCATGGAGAAAGAGCCCGGTGTCCCGCATCATTGCCATTGCGAACCAGAAGGGCGGGGTGGGCAAGACGACGACCGCCATCAACCTCGGCGCCTGCCTGGCCGTGGCGGAGAAGCGCACGCTGGTTGTGGACGTGGATCCCCAGGCGAACGCGACGAGCGGACTGGGGGTGAAGAAGGAGCAGATCCAGGGCTCGCTATACGACGTGCTGGTGGAGGGGGTACCCCTCGGGGACGTCGTCGTCCCGGGGGTGCACTTTCCCTACCTGGCCGTGGCGCCGGCCACTCGAGACCTGGTGGGCGTCGAGGTGGAGCTGGTCAGCCGCAAGGGCCGCGAGACGATCCTGCGCGACGCGCTCGCTTCGGTCCGGGACGACTATGACTTCATCCTCATCGATGCGCCTCCCTCGCTGGGGATGCTCACGCTGAACACGCTCGCCGCCGCGGACGCGGTGATGATCCCGATACAATCCGAATTCTACGCGCTCGAGGGACTTTCTCAGCTGCTGAATACCGTGCGGATCGTGCAGAAGAACCTCAACCCTTCGCTGCAGATCGAGGGCGTGCTGCTCACCATGTACGATCACCGCCTGAACCTTTCGAAGCAGGTCGCGGACGAGGCGAAGGAGTACTTCGGCCCGAAGGTATACCGAACCACGATCCCACGGAACGTGCGACTGGCGGAGGCGCCGAGCTTCGGGGAGCCGATCGTGATGTACGACATCCTCTCGGTGGGTGCGAAGAGCTACCTC
>JAHWJV010000029.1 GCA_019348265.1 Gemmatimonadota bacterium | reverse complement strand
CGATCTCACCGAGGCGGCAGCAAGCTCCTCACGAGCGCTCTCCACCACCTTGATCGTGCCAGGGTCCGTCGTCCCATCGGGCTTGATAACGAACTGCAGGACGACCGTACCTCCGATTCCCGCGCTCCGAAGCAGACTCGGGTACAGGCGCTCCATGATCCCGGCGATCTCGCCCTGGTTGGACAGCTGCGGGGCGCGATCGAGCACGGCGACCTCGTACGCGAAGTCCTGTGATCCCTCTCGAGCGGGGCTGGATGCATTCACCGCGGGCCCTCGTCCCGGCCCACTCGGGATGTCCGCGGTACAGGCGACGGCGATGCACGCCAGGGCGAGAGCCGCGGCGCCGACGGCCCGGAGCCACCAGCGTCGAGGTTGAGGAGTGAACATGAGCTTGATCCTCCGCTCCAGCGATGAATGAGACTCGCTCAGGGCGGCGACCGCCAGGCGGCGCGCGGTCCCGCGCTCGGTTACTTCGACCAGGAGACGGCCGTACGCGCGCGGATCCAGCCCACGCGCGATCACTCGCAGATCGCAATCGACCTCCACCGCCTCGCGCAGCCGGCGCCACTGCCACCAGAGCGGCACGTTCCACGGGAGCGCGGCGGCCAGGAGCAGCGCCCCGAGGATCAGACGAGGGTCGCCCGCGCGGAGATGCTCCGACTCGTGCGCCATCACCATGGCCCTCTCGGTCTCGCTCCGCTCCAGGACCCACTCCGGGAGCACGATGTGGCTCCTCACGAAACCCACCACCGCGGGCCCGGTGTCCGGCGCCACCCACACTTCCTGACCATCGATCGAGCGCTGGTGCCAGCCGCGACGGCGCCGCTCCAGCGTCAGGAAGGAGAACCCCAGAGAAAGAAGCGTCGCCGCTGACAGCGCCGCCCAGAGGGCGAGCAGCAAGGGGCCGACGTCGAAGCTCGGCTCGGGGACGGAGGCGAACGGGTCAACGAGCCACGCGGCTTCGACGCTCCCGCCCGCCGCGGCCGCACCCGCGCCACCGGAGAGCGCCACCGCCTCCCTCCGTGCGTCTACCAGGAACGCGAGCATGGGGAGCACCGCGGACCCGGCCAGCGCGCCGCCCCAGAGCCAGCGCACCTGCCAGCCGCGCTGCCTTACCACCTTTTCCAGACTCGCCGCCGAGATCCCGAGAAGGAGTGCGACGGCCGAACAGTAGAGCATCCAGTGCAGGATCATCGCTCCTCCTCGGGCAATTGGTCCTCGACCAGGTCGCGCAGCCGGCGCAGCTCGGCATCCGAGAGCTTCCGCTGAGACACCAGGTGCGTCAGCAGCAGCTCCGGCGATCCCTGAAAAAGCCTTCTCGTCAGCCGCTCCAGCGCGCTCTCACGCGCCTGCGTGCGCGCTACCAGCGGCCGGTAGCGGTGCGCCCGCCCCTCCTCGTCGTGCGCGACGAAGCCTTTGTCCTCCAGCCGCCGCAGCACCGTCAGCACCGTCGTGTACGCCATCTCGTCCTCCAGCGCGTCACGCACCTCCGCCACCGTCGCGTTCCCCTGCTCCCAGAGGACCTCCATCACGTCCAGCTCCCGCTCGTAGAGCACGATCTCCATGTCGCCTCCTGCCGGTTAGTAACTATCGCGGTAGTACTATCGCACGTGCTCCGCCCGCTGTCAACTATCATGATAGTAGAGGTGACGCTCTCGCGGGAAGGGATGCGGGCTACTGCCCAGCCGCCCAGAGGATGCCGCCGGCCAGGTGGTTCAGGAACGCCTGGCTCGAGTACGCGTGAACGGAGCGCCCCAGCCCGGCGAACCACGCGCGGCCGCCGTCGTAGTCGTGCGCCCAGGTGATCGGATAGGGCGGACCGGGGCTCACATAGTCTCTCGACCACTTGCCCTCTGGACGCGATGCCTCGTCGAGCGTCGCGAGTACAAGCGCGTCTGGCGCGAGCTCGCCGAACTCCTCCCAGAAATCGTGTTGGATCCAGGCCCGTGGTACTGCTCGGGTCGAGAGATGGGTGGAGTCCGTTCGCTTCACGAGAAGGTCGGTGGTCTGCGCCCAGACAGAACGAAAGCGAGCCCCGATCAGCCCGCGAAGCCAGCTCCAGGTGCGCTCCTGCTCGTGGCCGCTGAGAGCCTCGACCGCGACGACACCCCCTCCGCCGCGGACGAAGCGCTGGAGCGCGGACTTTTCTGCGCTCGTGAGGCGAGTCGGTGAGGTATTGAGGAAAACGACTGCGGAGAAGCCGTCAAGCAGGGTGTCCGCAAATACGGCGCTCTCCTCCGCATGCTCCACTGCGAATCCGTGCCGCCGCCCGAGCTGGCGGATCGCTTCGATCCGCGTGCCCCGTGACGTATCCGGCACGATGATCGGCTCGCGGCCCGGGAGGACGAATGGGTAGTCGCGACTGAAGACCAGGACCCTCGTGCCCGGACGGGCGGTGGCGTCCAGCGGCGCGATCGCGGGAGCAGCCGGCCCTGCTCGCGGAGTCGGTCCAGCGCAGGCTGCGAAGAGCGTACCGATCAGTAAGAGGGCGCGCGATCCGGCCGAGCGTATGCTGATCATCACGGAGCGCGGCTCGGGAGGATCGCGGCGGCTACGACTACCGCGATAGGAGTATACGACGCGGGCGGAGAGATCACAACGGTGCCCGCGGTTCGGGCGGCGCGGCTACGGGGGGATACTGGAGGTGGCGAGGAGTTAGAACCCGCGGCGCTTGCGCGTCAGCATGGTGCCGCGGCAGTTCTCCGCGCCGCAGATGCAGGGGTAGCGCTTCTTCACCGCGGCGGTGTGCCGCTCGGGGACGATGAAGTGGTAATCGTAGGTGAGCTCTTCGCCCGGACGGATGTCGCGGATCGCGTCGAGGAAGATGCGCTCGTCCTCGATCACCGACTCGCAGTTGGGATCGCAGGAGTGGTTGATCCAGCGCGCGATGTTGCCGTGGCTACCGGCGTCGAGCAGCAGGTCCTCGTCGATCTTGAAGAGGAAGGTGTGGTACGGCACCTCGGGATCGTACGGATAGCGCTCGTCGCCCTCGGCTTCGGTGATGCGCTCACCGGCGTATTCGATGACGCGCGTCCCCGCCGGGATGAACTCTCGGGCGTAGACGCCCTTCCCATGGATGCGCGAGCTACGCAGGACGAGGCGCTCGCGGACTCGATAGTTCGTTTTCGGCATGCGGGCATTCTAGCGGGCGTTCGTTCCGTCCGGAAGAGCATTTCGCGGTCAGGTGGCGGGCTTGACTGGCCCCGCGCGACCCGCCTAGCATGTGCTCGCCCCGGAGCATCCGATCATCCGCCGACGCACCCGACACCGTGCGCAGCTTCTCCCCCGCTCCGTCGTTCGGCCTTACCCTCCTCTGGGCGCGTGCGCGGTGCGCATGAGTGTCGATGGGGTGACGCTCGAGGGCCGATCCGTTCGCCTCGAGCCGCTGGCGTGGAGCCATCTGGATGGGCTGACGGAGATCGGAATGGAGCCGGAGCTGTGGCGCTGGACGACGGTGGTCGTCCGCACCCCGGAAGAGATGCGGGGCTATGTGGCGGATGCGCTGGCGGGCCGCGCCCGGGGGACGGAGATCCCTTTCGCGACGCTCGAGCGCGAGAGCGGCCGGGTGGTAGGGAGCACGCGATATCTCAACATCGAAGCGGTCCACCGAAGGGTCGAGATCGGCTCGACCTGGGTCGCGCCGCGCTGGCAGCGGACGGCGATCAACACGGAGGCGAAGCTGCTCATGCTCGGGCACGCCTTCGACGCGCTGGGTTGCATCCGTGTGGAGCTGAAGACGGACGCGTTGAATGCGCAATCCCGTACGGCGATCGAGCGGATCGGGGCGATGGAAGAGGGCGTGTTGCGCCGCCACATGATCACGGCGACGGGACGCGTCCGCGATACGGTGTACTACAGCGTCCTGGATGAGGAGTGGCCGGCGGTGCGAGCCCGTCTGCAGGCGTCGCTCGACACTCCACGAAGCTGAAAGCGCCCCCTCCCGGTGCACTGGAGGGGGCGCTCTATTCGACCCTCGGGCTTCTCAGCCGCCGGTCGACTTGGCGCGGCTGGACGACTTTCGCCCGGCGGACTTTCCGCCCGACTTGCTCGTGGACCTGCTCGCGGACTTGCTCCCCCCGCTGGACGAGCTCTTCGAAGCGGACCGCTTGGAGGATGCACGCTTGCTGGTGCCGCGCTTGCCCGTCTCGGCGTCCTTCCGGTTCTCGACCGCGAGCCATACGACGCCGGCGGTGATGAGTGCCGCGGGGCCGGGATGCTCGCGGATCAACGCGCCGATCGGTGCCTCCTTGTCGGTGCGGCCGCGGAGCATTCCCATCGCCTGGTCGATCAGGCTGCCCATGCTGAGCCGGCCCTCGAGGGCGTCGATCATGAAGTCGAGCCCGACCCTGGTGCGGCCGATGTCCTCGCGAATCTCCTCCGACGTGCGCTTCGTCACCACATCACTCATCGCAGTCTCTCCTTGATCCAATGGGTGTTCTCCCGCAGAGTCTCCACGGTCCGTTCCGGCGTGAGTCCTTCCGACCGAAGCGCGCGGCGGGCGTTGCTGAGCAGCCAGAACCCGACGCCGCCGAGAATCGCCGCGAGGATGAGCGGGGCCAGCCAGCCGGCGATCCTCTCGTCCATCCAGGTGGCCAGAGCGGCGCCGAAGCCGCGATCCAGCGCGCTGAGCAGGAAGAAGAAGGCGCAGGCCAGCAGTGCTCCCCCGGCCGCGACCCCCGCGACGTACCGCTGCAGGAGGTCGGCCTTTTCGCCCATCTCCGCCCGCGCCAGCTCGATCTCCTGACGCAGCAGGCGCGTCGACTCGGCGATGACGCCGCGCAGCAGCGCCGCCGTCGAACCGGCATCGTCGGGACCAGCGGTTTCTGCCTCCGCCTCCACCTCCGCCTGCTCAGGACCAGCTTCCGGGGGCTCTCGCCGGGTCGCCATACCTGGGCTCTCCGCACCGTAGGTTCCGCACCAGCCAACCGCTTTCGCGAGCCGGATATCGCAAGAGCGGAGCCAGATTGGGGCGCCGCGGCGACTGCTTGCGGCGCCACCGGGGGCCGCCTACTCTTGCCAAGGTCGCAGCAGGAGGGGGGCACATGCCCGGCGGCCCTCACCGGGCGGGAGGCCAGCACGCGCGCCCTCACCCGGCTCGCTTGGGGCTCGCCACCCTCTCCCAGGTATGGGAGAGGGCTTCAGATCCAGGGAGGTCGTTGTGTGGAGCGCTTTACAGGTGGGGCTTGGGGCTGAGAATGGGCTCCGGGATGACAGGGCGCTCGGCGTGACAGCCGCGTGGGACACTAAGGAGGGGCGGGGCGCGGGCGGGGTTCAGCAGGGGGCGGTGCCGGCGCGTCTATGCGCAAGCGATCGAAACCCGCAGGGCCGAGACCCCGCAGGCGAGGAACGAGCCGAGGAGGCTCGGTTCGCGAAGCGAATGAGAGCGCGGTGACCGCGCAGCGGGCATGCGCCCGAATCACCATGGTCCTCACACAAAGAAAACGATGACCAAGCGCCTGGGAGTGGGGTTCGTCGGCAGTGGGTTCATCACGCGCTTCCACCTGCAATCGTGGAAGACGGTGCGAGACGCGGACGTGCTGGGGGTGTGGAGCCCCAACTCGGAGAACGCCGCCTCCGCCGCGGCGCTGGCGCGCGAGCTGGATATCGGTGAGGCGAAGCCGTACGCCTCGATCGCGGACATGGTCGCCGACCCCGCGATCGACGCGATCTGGCTGTGCGGGCCGAACCATCGGAGGGTCGAGAACGTGGAGGAGATCGTCCACGCCATCGAAGCCGGAAAGGGAGCTCTGCGCGGGCTGGCCTGCGAGAAGCCGCTGGCCCGGAACGTGGCGGAGGCGAAGCACGTCACGGAACTGGTGAAGCGCGTAGGGCTGGTCAACGGGTACCTCGAAGACCAGCTGTTCGTCCCGCCGATCGAGCGAGGCCGCGAGCTGACCTGGGCGCGCGGCGCCGCCACGACCGGCCGTCCCTACCTGGCCCGCGCGGCCGAAGAGCACAGCGGACCGCACAACCCCTGGTTCTGGCAGGGCGAGCTGCAGGGCGGCGGCGTGCTCAACGACATGATGTGCCACTCGGCCGTGCTCGTTCGCTACCTCCTCACCCGCCCGGGCGAGCCTCTGTCGACGGTCCGGCCCGTGCGAATCACCTCCCACATCGCGAGCCTGAAGTGGAGCCGCCCCGAGTACGCCGAGCGGCTGAAGGCGGCAATGGGTCCGGAGGTGGACTACACGCGCAAGCCGTCGGAAGACTTCGCCAGCATGACGATCGAGTTCGAGACCGACGACGGGCACACGGTACTCGGCGAGGCGAGCACCTCGTGGAGCTACGTGGGCGCGGGGCTTCGCCTCTCGGCGGAGCTGCTGGGCCCCGAGTACTCCATGTCCTGGAGATCTCTGGACAGCGGGCTGAGCGTGTTCTTCAGCCGCGAGGTGCGGGGGGAGGCGGGCGAGGACCTGGTCGAAAAGCAGAACGCGGAGGTCGGGCTGATGCCCGTGGTGGCCAGCGAGGCGTCGGTCTACGGCTACGAGTCGGAGAACCGTCACTTCGTTCGCGCCTTCCTGGGGCTCGAGAAGCCGCGCCTCACCTTTGACGACGGCGTGGAGGTGATGCAGATGCTGATGACCGCGTATCAGAGCGCGGAGGAACGGCGAACGATCGACTACCCGCCACCGGGTGTCGACGACTTCATCCCCGCCGTAGCGCGCGGGACCTGGAAGCCCTGAATCGATTGAGGGGAGCCCCCGGTGGGCTCCCCTCCTTGCATTCTCTTCTTCAGCGACGACTCAGCCGGTGCGCGCCGCCTGCTCCATGTGAAGCGTATGGGCGCAGAAGCGGTGCTTGCGGAAGTACTCGCACCCGCATGACCAATTGTCTGACACCGGCGCCTGGCCGTCCCGCCGCCGCATGAGAGTGAGCTCGCGGTGGGTGCGCGGCACCCGAACGCCCGAGGGACGCATCGCGACCTGCTCTCTGTTCTGTGCTGCGTTCATGGGATTCACCTGCGTTGGGTGGGCTCCGTTCCTGCCGGTCACCTTAAAGAGACTCGTCACCCGGCGGACCATTCTGAAGCGCCGCGTGCAAATCGCTGGTAGACCTTTCCGGGCACGCACCGACGGACGGTACTCGGCCTCTCGCACGATGCGAGCGGCGGCCAGGCCCCCGGCGACAGTCCCGGGCACCGCGCTTGCGGAGGCCAGAGGCGCATGAGACGAGGGTTTGTCCAATGATGGCCACGCTGTGGCTGCTGGCGCTGCTCGCGCTTGCGCGCGCACAGGAGCCGGCGCTTCCCGGGATGCTGGTGGAGCGGCGGCTGGCGGACGCGATCCCCCTGGCCGTGGGCGACACCGTCCGCGTCCGCGCGCTGGCGGGTTCTGCCCAGCCGCGGCCGTTCGTGGTGGCGGGCGTGTTCGAGCGCGAGGCAGACCCCAACCGCATCGCGCGCAACGACTACGAGGTGCGCCTGCACCTGCCCGACCTGGAAGCGCTGCTGCCCACGCACGACCGCGTGGACCGCTTCGCCATCGTGCTCGCCCCCGGCGCTCGCGCCGACCCCGCCGCGCGCTGGATCGAGTCCGTCGCCTTTGGGACGCGGGCGTACGGCAGCGCGGCGCTGGCGGAAGAGACGAGCGCCACCTTCCGCGTGGTGTCGCGCTTTCACGACGCCATCGGCATCGTCACCATCCTGGCGAGCGCCATCTTCCTCCTTTGCGTGATGATCATCCGCGTCGACGAACGCAAGCGCGACATGGGCACGCTGCGGCTGATCGGCGTCAGCCGGCGGACGGTGTTCCGCGCCGTGGTGCTGGAGGCGATCGGGATCGCGGCGCTGGGAAGTGCCACGGGAGCACTGCTCGGAGTTCTCATCGCGCAGGGAGTGAACGCCTACTATGCGGCGGTATACGACACCACGCTGAAGTTCGCGCTCCTCAGCCCGCGCATCCTGCTCCTGGCCGGGCTGCTGGGCCTTACGCTCGGAATCGCCGCCGGAGCGCTGGCGGCGCTGCGCGTGGTGAGGGTCCCGACGGAACGACTATTTTGAATTTTGAAGTTTTGAATTCTTTGGAATGCTGAATGTTGAATTCTGGTACAGGCGAGCAGGCGCACCGATCGGCCGGTCACGAACGGTGGGCATGATTCAAAATCGGACATTCAAAATTCAAGATTCCTTTTGATCCTCTCCCTTTCTCTCAAGTCTCTCTTCCGCCGCCGGAGCCGCACTTTGTTGGCGCTGGCCGGCATTGCGGTTTCGGCGGCGCTGCTCCTGGACATGACGATGCTGGCGTCGGGGCTGACGGAGTCGTTCGGCGAGCTGACTCGGGGGCAGGGGTATGCGTTGCGCGTGACGCCGCGCGGGACGCTCCCGTTCGACAGTGAGGCTGGGGTTCGGGATGGCGCGGCGGTTCAGCAGCGGATCGAGGCGGTGAAGGGGGTGCGGAAGGTGGCGCCCGTGCTTGGCGCGCAGCTCTATCTAGTGCAGGGTGACAGCGCGCGCGAGTCGCTTTTCACGGTGGGCGTGGACCCGGATGCGCAGGCGCTGTACGTGCTCACCGCCGGGGAGTCCCCGCGGCCCGGTGAGGTCGTGGTGAGCGAACCGCTGGCCCGCCACTACGGCGTCGGAGTGGGTGGACAGCTGGGTCTGGCGGCCGAGCTGGACATCTCGCTGGGGCGGCCGCGGGAGGTGCACCCCTTCCGCGTCAGCGGCGTAGGAGAGTTCGTCTACGACGCGGAGGACCAGCGCTCGCTCGGAATGCCCATCGTCGACGTACAGCGGCTCACCGGTCGGCCAGGTGAGGTTTCCCTCTTCGCCGTGGCGGCCGAGGAGGGGCTGAGCGATGACCTGCTCTCCGCCGAAATCGAGCGCGCGGTGCCCGAGGTCTCGGTTTATTCGACGGCGGAGCTGATGGCGGAGATGGACCAGCGCCTCCTCTACTTCCGGCAGCTTGCCACCATCCTGGGCAGCGTCGCTCTCGCGGTGACCGCGCTGCTCGTATCCACCATCATCGCCATCGGCGTGCGGGAGCGGTTCGGGGAGATCGCCGCGCTCCGTGCGATCGGGGTTTCTCGCCAGCGCCTCCTGCTCGGAGTACTGGTCGAAGGCGTGACTCTCGCCGGTGCCGGCTCCCTGCTCGGGCTGCCGCTCGGACTGTGGATGGCCGGTCGGCTCGACCGGATCCTGCTCGACTTTCCCGGAATACCTGCGCGCCTGTCCTTTTTCGTGCTGGACGCGCAGCGCGTCGCGCTGGCGCTCTCAATAGTGATCCTCACCGGGGCCCTGGCGGGACTCCTGCCCGGCCTCGGCGCGCTTCGCCTCCCGCTGGGGCGGGCGCTGCGGGAGGAGAGCGAATGACGCGGAACCGTGGGAGCAGCGACGCCGGTCCCGGAGTGGTCATCCGAGCGCGCAACGTGGTGAAGGAGTATCCCTACGCGGGAGACGCCGTCCACGCGCTACGCGGCGTGAGCGTGGAGATCCTCGCGGCGGAGTGGGTGGCGATCATGGGGCCGTCCGGGTGCGGGAAGAGCACGCTTCTGAACGTGCTCGCCGGAATCGACGCGCCCACCAGCGGGGAGGTGGAGCTACGCGATCAGCCCCTCGCCGGGATGACCGAGGGCGAGCGGGCACGGCTCCGACTCGTATCCGTCGGCTTCGTCTTCCAGCGCTTCCACCTGCTGGCCGTGCTCACCGCCCTGGAGAACATCGAGCTTCCCATGGCCGAGGCGGGCGTTCCGCGCGCCGAGCGCCGCCGCAGGTCGCTCGAGCTGCTCGATTACGTCGGTCTCTCAAACCGCGCGGGACATCGGCCGCCGCAGCTCTCCGGGGGCGAGCAGCAACGCGTCGCCATCGCACGCGCCGTCGCCAACCGCCCCGCCATACTCTTCGCCGACGAGCCGACCGGCGAGCTGGACCAGAAGACCGGCGAGGGCATCATGGACCTGTTCGCGCGTCTAAACGGGGACGGCGCAACACTGGTCACCGTCACCCACGATCCACGCGTTGCGGAGCATGCCGGGAGGACGATTCGGATGGCGGATGGGGAAATCGTGAACGGCAATAACGGCAATCATGAATGGTGAACGATGGACGGTTGAATTTTTACTAGCCGCCCGTGCGTGCGGAGTACAGCGATAACCTTCATCATTCATCATTCATCATCGTCGTCATGCTCTTCCGCCTTGTCATCGCCGAGCTCCGCCACCGCCCCGGGCGGGCCGCCTTTCTACTGGCGGGCTACTCGCTGGGGGTGTCGGTGATGGTGGTGCTGCTGGCGGTCGGGGAGGCGATGCTGGAGCAGGCGCGGGACCAGGCGCTGGTGGGTGGAGGTGACGTGGTGGTCGTGCCGTCGGGCATCAGCCCCGACATGCTGAGGGCCGGGGGCGCCACCTCGCTCTTCCTCGGAATCGACCAGGCGCGGTTCATCCAGCGGAGCGTGCTGGAGTCCGCCCGCGGGCGGGAGGAGTTCGGGGTAGTGGCCGCGAGCCCGGTGCTCGACGACAAGCTGGTGGAGATCACCACGCGCTCAGGCAGCTTCCCCGCTGTAGCCGCCGGCGAGATCCCCAGCCGCTCTCGGGCGGCTGGAGCCGCGCCTGACCTTCTGGCTGGCACATGGACGGACAGCCGCCGCGACCGGCTGTGGACCAGCCCGAACCGGGACGAGCTATTCCGCGAGATCGATCGATTCCACCTTCCCACCGGCGCGGGCCGCGACTCCACCTGGGCGGAGTGGCACTACTTCAACGTAGTGCTGGCGCCGGACCGCTGGGTTTACGTCACGCTGATGGTTGCCGGCGAGGTAGGCGTACCCGGCAGATGGGGCGGGCGCGTTCTGCTCACCGTCCGGGGGAGCGACGGCCGGCACCGGTCGCTGACGCGCGATGTGGGCGGTGAGAGCGTCCGATTCGATACGGCCGGGGCGGACCTGCGCATCGGCCAGGCGGGAACGGTCGTACAGGAGAACGGAGTCTACCGGATCGTCGCGTCTGCGGGAGGAGAGCGGGTGGACCTCGAGCTCCGCCCGGCGGCTGGGCGCTACTTCCCCCCTACCGAGCTGGGGGGCACCGGGCTCGTCTCGGGCTATGTCGTACCGGCACTGTACGCAGAGGCGAGTGGAACCGTCTGCCTGCCGCGCTGCGAGCCCGTGCGCGGCGCGCAGGCATATCACGACCACAACTGGGGAGTGTGGAGGGACGTCTCCTGGGAGTGGGGCGCCGCATCCACACCCCGCCTGAGCCTGCTGTACGGGGTAGTGCGCGGGGAGGACGCTCCCGAAACCGCCGCGTCGCGAGGTGTGTTCGCGTACCTCGTGGACGAGCGGGGGGTGCGCGGTCTCTACCGGCCCTCGGAGATCCAGGTGCCGGAGACGCAGCTGATCCGCGAAGGCGGGCGCGACATCCGGATCCCGAAGCGACTCCGCTTCGAGGACGCACGGCGAGGATTCCTGGTGGATATCGAGGTCGCGAGCGCGCACGTAACGGACATGCGCAGGGAGCGGCGGCGGTACTTCGTGCAGATGCGCGGGGTGGCGGCGGTTTCAACACGAGGCGCGGACCCGCAACCGCTGCCGGGGTTCTTCGAGACGTATGTCGACTAAGCCGGGCTAGGAAGCGGCTTCCCGCGTGGCGCGGGAGGGGAGACGCAATGCTGCACCGCTTCCAGAATGGCCTGTGGCGAGCACGGCTTCACCAGAAACGCGACGCAGCCGAGCTCCATTGCCCGGGACCGGTACGAGTCCAGTGAGTGCGCCGTATACATCAAAACGGGAATGCCCGCCGTAAGAGGCTCCTTCTTCAGCTCCTCCACGACGCTCCACCCATCCATCCGAGGTAGTGCGATATCGAGGACGATCGCGGCCGGCTGTTCCGTACGCGCAAGCTCCAGGGCTCGATCTCCTTCGGCGGCTGAAAGGACCGAGTAACCGTTGCGCCCGAGGATGATCTCGCAGATCACGCGGCTGTCCGCATGGTCGTCGACTACCAGGATGGTGGGGGGTGTCATATCGGCTCGTGGGATGGGGTGGTGGGGCGGCGAAGGCGAGGTAGTGCGGGGCGGCCGGGCGGCCGTGTGGCGGAGGCGTCCGGTGTACAATGTTCACGAACACGCCTCGAGCGGGCAAGGTTGTTGGTTGGCAGCGGGCGCCTCGAGGTCGGAAAATAGCTATTGGCGAAGGGGGATGCGGGCCGTGAAGGTGCTGCCGAGGCCGGGCTCGCTGACGACGTCCATCTTTCCCCCGAGGAGATCGAGGAGACGCCGGCTGATGGTCAACCCGAGGCCGGTGCCGCCCGCACGCCGGGTGATCGGCTGCTCCGCCTGCCAGAAGGCGTCGAAGATGCGCCCCTTTTGCTCCGGCGTGATCCCCACGCCGGTGTCGCGCACCGCGACCTCGATGAACTCGTCGCCTGGCCGCACCGACAGCACGATCGAGCCGGTATCGGTGAACTTGACCGCGTTCGAGAGCAGGTTGAGGAAGATCTGCAGCAGACGGTCGGGATCGGTCTCGAGGGTGATCTCCTCGGCGAGCGGCTCGATGGAGAAGGCGATCTTCTTCTCGAGCGCCAGCGGCCGAACGATCGCCTCGGCGCGGCGCAGAATCTCCGACAGCGCGACGGACTGGATACGGATGCTGACGGTTCCCGCCTCGAGGTTGGCGATGGTGAGGATCTCCTCGATCAGCTGGAGGAGGTGCCGGGCGGCGATCTCGATGCGCTCGACCTGCTCGAGCTGCCGCTCGGTCACGGGCTCGGGGATGCCCAGGGCGAGGAGCTCCGCGTACCCGATGACCGCGGTTAAGGGGGTGCGCAGCTCGTGGCTGATGACCGACAGGAAGTCGGCCTTTGCTCGGTTCGCGCTCTGCGACTCGTCGTAGAGGCGGGCGTTGTCGATGGCGAGGGCGGCAAGGGCGGCGAGCTCCTCCGCTAATGCGAGGTCGCGGGCGTCGAACTCCCTCCCGGACTCGCCAGACACCAGGGTGATGTCCCCGAGCACGACCCCGCGCGCCGTGAGAGGGACGATCATCGCCGAGCGGAGCCCCACTTCGCGGAGGATCCGGAGGTGCTCCTCGTCCTGCGCCACCTCGCGAAGCGTGTCGTCGTCGATCACCGGGACCAGCGCCGAATTACCCTCCCGGACGACCTCGCCCGCACCAGCGGGTCCGCTCCGTTCGACCGGGTACTTCTCGCCCAACTCCTTTGCCAGCGCCAGCTTTCCTGGGTCGACGTGCTCCACCGCTAGACGGCGGCTTCCATTTCCCTGAACGATGTCCACCCCGCACCAGTCGCAGAGCGTGGGGACGGCCAGCCGCGCCACGTTGGCGACCGTCACGCTGTAGTCCAGCGAAGAGGAGAGCACAGCGCTCGCGCGGCTGAGAAAGCGCCGCTCCGACTCGTAGCGTCTCCGCTCCGTCACGTCCGTGAAGGTGACCACGGCGGCCACCACCGCGCCCGCCTCGTCGAGGATCGGCGTCGAGTTCACGCTGACGACACCGCGCGTCCCGTCCCCTCGCTCGATCTCGATCTCCTCCGACACCACGACCTCGCCCGTCCGCAGCGATCGGGCGAGCGGCCACTCCTCCGCCTGGTACGGGCGCCCGTCGCGGTGGTACCCTCGCCAGAAGCCATAGCCGCCAATGCTCGCGGTCTGCGATATCGGCTGCCGCCAGATGACCTCCGCCGCGTCGTTCCCGAAGATTACCCGCCCGTCCGGCGCTCGCGCGAGTATCACCCCCGCCGGCATCTGCTGGAGCACCGTCTTCCACTGCGTGACGACCGCGTGGTCCTCGGGCGCCGGGTCGACAACCCAATCAGCCATTTCCCCCGTCTATCCGGGAGCGGAGTCGCGACGGGACGCGGAGCGCAGCTTTCACGAGCATTCAGTCAGCCTGGAGGTACGGCGGCCCCGGAGCGGCGCACCGGGACGCGACAAGATGCACACCCGGCCGGCTCCTGCCAAGCGGCATGAGACCCGAACGCGCGAGAGCGATGCGTTTCCTACGCGGCCTCACGACAAATGTTCATCGGATGGCCCGATACCTGCGAGCCGATCGCCTACCCTTCAGAAGGAGTGAAAGCGTGAGCGGGCGATCCGAAAACGACCGGCTGCGTAGAGTGGAGATGGAGGTGGAAAGCCTTCTCTCCGACGTGCGAGACCAGGTTCAACGCCTGCAGACGACGGTCGAGCGGATGCGAGCGCTGCGAGCGTACGGCCGCTCCGATCCGGAGCACGCTTTCACCGAGCGGAGCGATCCCGCCGGGCGGAGAGAACCCGTCGAATCCCACGGCGATCATCCAGCCGGATTCCGGGACCTTCGCTGATACCCGGACGGTTAGCGGGAGGCGAGACCCGGGTGCCGTGGAGCGCACCTGGACACTGGTTGTGCACAGACGCCGGTGGGCGCGCGAGGAATCTCGCGCATTCGCTGAGCAGTAGCCCGAAACGGACGCGAGGAGGTCGTCGATGACGGCACAGAGTCCCGGCACCGTCGCACGCATCATCTACAACGCGTACGCCACGCGCGAGTTCGAGAAAGTCACGGAGTGGATCGCCGCGGATGCCGAGATCACAAACGTGGCTACCGGCGACCGCTTCCTTGGGCCGGACGGCTTTCTCCAGCACGCCCGCGGCTGGGCAGCGGCCTTTCCCGACCTGCGAGTCGAAATCCAGCAGGTCGGCGCCGGCGAAGACACCGCCATCATCGAGTACACCTTCCGCGGCACCCATAGCGGCGCCCTCGTCAGCCCCGCCGGCTTCGTCCCGCCGACCTGGACTCACGTCGAGCTGCAGCTCTGCGATTCCATTCACCTGCGTGACGGCAAGGTGGTCCGCATCGCCTCTTACTTCGATTCCGGCACCATGCTCCGCCAGATGGGCCTGCTCTCGAACAGCCCGCTCCACGCCACCGAGCGGCGAGCGGCGCTCGGGCTCTTCGCGACCGAAGTCGACAACGCATCGCAGCAGCGGAACAAGGCGATCGTCCAGCGGTTCCTGGAAGAAGTCGTAAACCAGCGTAACCCAGGCGCCGCGGCCGCGACCTGTGCCGCCGGCAGGACCGCGACCTGCGCGTCGATGAGCGCGAGCGCCCGCGTCACCCGTCCGCCCGCCTCGCGCACCGCGCTGCGCACCGCGGACTGCTCGCCGACCGAGGAGCCGAGCAGGACGGACACCGACGACGGCTCGACGGCCGGCGCTCCACGGTCCGGCGGGGGCGCCACCAGCAGGACGGGGGCGAGCACGGCTGCCGCACCTCCCGCCAGCAGGCGCCGTACCGGAACTGCCGTCGCTCGACCCATGCGGTCCTCCTCCTGCGGTGGCTGCACAGCCCCCACAGCCCTGTCGGCACCCGCGGGCGAACCTTGAGCGCCCAGGAGGAGCCGGCGTGCGACGGACGCCGTGCCGTCGCGCCGGGCGGCGGCCTCGGGGCGGATCGGGGGGCCTTGGGG
>JAHWJV010000299.1 GCA_019348265.1 Gemmatimonadota bacterium | reverse complement strand
AGCTCTCGTCGAGCCCCGCCCGGCCGACGACCGGATCGTCCGCGGGCCCCCGCTCCGGCGACCCTCCGTTCACCTCGAAGCGGAGAATGCCCCCGCGCAGGTACTGCTCGCTGGCCTGCCCAGACCCGCCACGATTCGCCTCGAACCACTCCCCCACGTGCCCCACCCCCGGGTCGTTCGCCACTCCTCCCTCGCCGACCGAGAGATACAGATTCCCGTCGGGCCCGAAAGCGATCGTGCCGCCGTTATGGTTGGATTGCGGGTGGGGCATCTCCAGGAGGATACGTTCCGACGCGGCGTCCGCTCGGTTGCGGTCCGCCGACACCCGAAACTCCGACAGACGGTTGATGTGATCGAACCCGGCAGGGGTATCCGAACGCCGCGGCGTGCTGTAGTAGACGAAGAAGCGCCCGTTCGTAGCGTAGCCCGGATGAAAGGCGAGCCCCAGTAGACCACGCTCGTCGTAGCCCGGCCTGAGCGGCACGAGCTTGCCGCGAACGTCCAGGAACGGCTCCGCGAGCAGGTTCGCATCGCCTGCGAGGACGCGTATCACACCAGTCTGATCCACGATCATCCGCCGCCCCGCTCCACCCGGCGGTTCTACGAGTGCCACTGGAGCGGTCAGACCTTCAGCCACCAGCGCCAGTCCGACGCTGCTCGGCGCCTCGGGCTCGGTGGGGGCGTCACTTTCGCCGCATGCCACACTGACGACACCGATCAGGAGAAGAAGGCCGCTCTTGCCTGCGCGCATAGGTACCACCAGTTCCTGCAAGGTGAACGTGACGAGGGCCGATCCTGGCCAACATCGCATGCCGAAGTCACGCGTGCGGCGGCTGCGCCGATCAGTCCGATATCCTGCTCCGATGCTTCTACTGAGCCGTCAAATCGGCGCGCATGTTGGGGTGAAGCGTGCAGATGTAAGACTGCTCCCCCTTCTGGCTGATCACGACCGTCCTGGATTCCTTGCTCCCGATGCTCCCCGTGTCCCACGCCTTGTCGGTAGCCGTCGCGGTGTGGGGGAGCGCGTCCTCATTGGTCCAGACCACCGTGTCGCCGACGGCCACGGTGAGCGCCGCGGGCTCGTACACGAAGTTCCGGATCGCGATCTCGTGCCGCCTCGGCCCGGCTTCCGCACATCCCGCCCCTCCCACCACTACCGTGACAGCCGTAGCGGCGAAAAGAGCGAGCCGGGTGCGCGCGCACCGGCTGGTGCGCGCGCCGAACCCACCGGGCATCAACTTCCGCCCAGCGACGTCTGGATCTGCTTCGCATGCTGGAGATGGGCCTCCACCGCGGGCCGGGTCTGCTCCAGCAGCGCCTTCAGCTCGGCGTTCTGTGCGTTCGGAATCAGCGTCTGGTCGATCGCGTCCAGCACCTGCTGGTGATAGGTGACTTCGTGAGCGATGTACGCCCGGTCGAACGCCGCACCGCTCTGTCCCTGCAGCGTCGCCACCTGCTGTTCGCCACCCTGCCGCAGCTGCTCGCTCGTGGGGTTGGGCTCGGGGGTCACGCCAAGCTTGCCGACCAGATCCGTGGCCGCCTTGTTCACCCCGGTGTGATCGGTAATCATCCGGTTAGCGAACTCCTTGACCTGCGGGTTCGTGCCCTTGGTCTTCGCGAGCTCCCCCGTGGCGATGTCGGCATCGTTCGCCGCGACCACGATCGCCGCGATCTGCGGATCCGTCACCGTGCCCGCCGCCGCAGGCGCGGTCTCGGCCGGTGCCATCGACGCGGTATCCATCGCTGCGGTGGCGTTCTCGTCGGCACCCTCTCCTCCACATGCCGTGAGCGAAACCAGTGTGAACAGGGGCAGCAGGATCTTCTTCATCTTCTCTCTCCAAGGGTTGGGTGTACGATTGAACAACTCGCTTGCCTCGCAACGATGTACCGCTGGCATTTCACGTTCCTATTCAGCTGCGAACGTAGCAGCTTGCGGTTCACCGGACCACCAGCGTCCCCTTCATGTTCGGATGGAATGCGCAGTCGTAACTGTATTCCCCCCGCTGGGCCGGTGTATACCGCCACGAGCCACCGTCACCCAGGGTTCCGGAGTCGAACCCCTTCTCCTTGCCTGTGGCCGTGTGTGGGACGATGTCCCGGTTCGTCCAGACGACGACATCGCCCAGTTTCACCACCCGCTTCTCCGGAGTGTACGTGAAGCCTCGGATCTCGATCGTGTGGAGCTTCGGCCCGGCATCAGCCCGGGCGAACCCTTGCGCCACCAAGCCGACCAGCAACGCTGGAACCAGCGGTGCGAGCTTGCGCAGGAGCGCACGTGAGCCGATCCGCTCCCGGGTCATCAATAAGTCCCTGCGGTAAGCGACGACTGCAGGTGCTGCGCATGCTGCAGGTGAGCGACGAAAGCCGGGCGAACGCCCACGAGAGTCGACCTCAGCTCCGCGTTCCGCGCGTTCGGGACGAGCGCATTGTCCAACGCGTTCAGCACCGTCTGGTGGTACGCTACCTCGTTGTCGACGTACGCCCGATCGAACGCCGCTCCGCTGAGTCCGCTCAGTCGGACTCGGGTCTGCTCGGCGCCCGCCCTCAGACTCGTGCTGGTGCCGTTCTCGGTCGGCGTCACACCCAGCCTCGTGACGAGAGCGACCGCCGCCTGGTTCACCGCGTTGTGGTCCGTGATCATCTGCTGCGCGAACTTCCGGACCTCGGTATGCACCGAGCGCGAAAGCGCGAGCTCCCCCATCTGCACGTCGATTCCGTTCGCGGCGACCACGATCGCTGCGATGTCCGCATCGCTCATGGCCGTCGACGAAGCCGCCGAACGAACTGGCGTCGGATTCGCCATCGTACCGGGCGATGCGCACGCGCCGCCCGCGAGCGTGGCAGCAAGAAGGCCGGTGAAAGCCCGGCGGTGAAGCGTGAAGCCTGTCATGTATCCTCTGCAGATGTTGAGGGTGTCCGTTCGCGCCCAGGAACCAGTATACAGGCCTGGCACCCAATATGTCAACAGGTTTATTGATTTATTTGACAAACGGAGTGATCCCCTTATCTTTGAACACGAATCAACCGTGGGAGGAGCCGATGGAGGCGAGCCAATGGATCGAGCGGTTGCTGACCAGTACGCGCGGGCGGATCATCGGCCTGCTGCGGCGGTCGAGCCGCACGGTCAACGAGCTCGCGCGGGAGCTGGAGCTGACCGACAATGCTGTGCGGTCTCACCTGGCGGCGCTGGAGCGCGACGGTCTGATCGAGCAGCACAGCGCCCGGCCGAGCGGCGTCGGTAAGCCGGCCTTCGTGTATAGTCTGACGCCCCAGGCGGATTCTCTACTGCCCAAGGCGTACGCGCCGGTTCTCGGCGAGCTCCTCAATACTCTGGCCGAGAGGATGGAGCCGGACGAGCTCGAGGAGTTGCTGAGGGAGGTGGGTAGGCGGGCATCCGCGGGGCGGAAGGGTACGGGGGACGACATCCGGATGCGCGTGGACGCAGCGTACGGGGTGCTCGGTGAGATGGGCGGAGTTGCGGACGTGGAGGAAACTGCGGATGCGGTAGTCATCCGCGGTTTCAGCTGCCCGCTCGCGGCCCTCGTGCCGGACCATCCGGAGGTGTGCAAGCTGGCGGAAGCGCTGCTGAGCGAGATCGTGGGTGTGCCGGTGCGGGAGCAATGTGAGAAGGGGCAGCGCCCGCGCTGTTGCTTCGAGATCCCGCTCAGCGGTGCCGGGTAGAAGAACCGACCCGCTGTTACGCGGGGGCTGGATGCGGCATTTCGAAGCCGAGAGCCTGGGCCGGCGGCACGGGCGCAGCGAGCGCCCGGGCGAGCAGGACGGCACTTATGGTGGCGCCTCCGACCAGGGTCCAGCCGAAGGGCGTCAGGCGAACGAGGTCTAGAAATCCTTGTAGCGGCCGCACCGAGACCGTCGCGGCGAGGGCCGTGGCGGACCCGATGGCCACCCCGCGCACGGACCGGGTGAGCTTTCCATCTCGACCGCCCACGTCAAAGGTCTGGGCGAGCTGAGTGGCCACGATGCTCGTGAAGGCCACGGTGCGAGCGAGCGGGAGGCCTCCCGAGCGGAGGGCGACGAGGAAGGCGACGAGCGACGGGAGTGTGGTTGCCGCGGCGCGGCGCAGGATCTCGTCGCGTAGCGGCGCATCCAGAGAGGCGGTTCCTTCTCGGGCGAGAGTGGCGAGGTCGTGGTGCTCGGGCCGCTGAAGAACGACGGCTAGGGCGGGCAGGACGTCCGTCAGCAGGTTCACGGCGAGGATCTGATGCCCGGTCAGGGGGGCAGCGGAGCCCAGCACGCTCCCGCCGACGGCGAGCCCGAGCTCGGCCAGGTTCCCTCCCAGGAGCAGGCCGAGCGCAGTGCGAATGTTTCCCCAGAAGCTGCGTCCTTCGACGAGTGCTTCCACCAGGGTGGCAAAGTCGTCGTCGGCGAGCACAACGTCGGCCGCCTGCCGCGCGACTTCCGTCCCGCCTCGACCCATTGCTACTCCGACGTCGGCGAGCCGCAGCGCAGGCGCGTCGTTCACTCCGTCTCCCGTCATCGCTACGATGTGGCCGCGTCGACGCAGGCTCTCGATGATTCGCAGCTTGTCGAGAGGCGTAGCCCTCGCGATCACCGTCGCGCTCTCCAGGCGCTCACCGAGCTCCGACTCCTCGAGCGCGGCAATCTCCGCCCCGGTGAGGACGCCGTCGTCGAGAATCTGTAACCCTGCGTCGCGAGCGATCGTGCGAGCCGTAGCCGGATGGTCTCCGGTGAGCATGATCACACGGATCCCGGCGTCGTGGCAGCGCCGCACGGCTGCGGGCACCCCGGGCCGCAGAGGA
>JAHWJV010000298.1 GCA_019348265.1 Gemmatimonadota bacterium | reverse complement strand
GACGAGGATGCTGCCCATCACCCCTCCGTGCGGTAGGTGAGGGTGGTGGTGCCGAGCGAGATGCGGTCGCCGTCGGACAGCGCGGTGCGGGTCACCCGCTGGCCGTTGACCGTCGTGCCGTTGGTCGACTGCAGGTCGACGAGCGTGGCGGCGGTGCCCTCGAGGTGGATCTCGGCATGGGCCCGGGAGATGCCGGTGTCGGCGAGGCGGAGGTCGGCCTCCGCGCCGCGGCTCTCGCGCTCGAGATCGTGCAGCACGCCTTCGCCGGAACGCTCGATTCGGTCGACTACGCGGTCGCGGAGCTGCGCGCCCTCGCCGACAATCCGGACGTCCCCCCGCTACAGCAGCACGTGCTCTGCGGCATCACCGGCGGCGGCGACCGTGCGGCGGTTCGCGACGAGATGCTGCGCCAGGGGTGCCAGGAAGAGGACCTGATCGTGGACCTCGCCCCGGCGTACCTGTTGAACGCGGGGCTCCCCTACTCGCGCTCCGAGGTGGCCGTGATCCTGGACACCGACGTCGCCGACGTCCCGGAGCGCTACCAGGACGAGGAGCGCGCGCAGCAGCTGGTGAGCGTCGTGGCGGACGCGGTTCCGCGCGACGGAGTGGTCGTCGTGCCGGCGAAGGAATGGGAGGTGCAGGGACGCGCACGTGACGCGCGCTGCAGAGTGGCCGTCTTCGCAACGGACGACAGGCTAACCCGCCGCGACACACGGCTCGCGTACGCTGTCGGAACGGTTCGCGACGGCCGCATCGTGCTCGAATCCGGGGGTGAGGTGTACGAGGGCGGGGAGGTTCGCGCCGACGTTCCGGTCGGGGCGCAGGTCGCGGCGGCGCTGGCCATGTTCGCGATTCGTGAGATTGACTCGGGAGACACGGAGGAGACGGGTGGCAGAGCAAGTGGACGAGGAGGCGAGTCGTAACGAGGAGGAGCCCAGTCAGGGCATTCTCCCTCCCTTCCCAGGATTCGGCGGCGACGAGGAAGAGTCGCCGACGATCCGCCACGTGCCGGCCTCGCGTCGCGAGTCGCGGGAGCTACCGAAGCTGGACTGGGACGGTGGAACGCTGGTGTTGATCGGCGGCGCCTGCACCCCGAATGGAGACGCACTCGGCTCCTTTCTCCGCATCTCCGGGGCGCTGGACGGCGAACGGATCGTGGGGTTGACCACCGCTTCGAGCCAGCCCGCCGCGGCCGCTCACGACTGGCTGGAGGCGTTCGAGGGAGCCGGTGCCAACAACGTGGAGATTCCGGTCGTCGACCGTCGCGACCGTGCCCAGGACCCGAAGATCGCGGCGATGATCCGCGACGCGCGGGCGATCTTCCTGGGCGGCGGGGACCAGGTGCACCTGGTCTCCACGATCGACGGATCGAGAGTCGGTCGAGCGCTGCGCGAAGCCTACCAGAATGGGGCAGTGGTCTGCGGCACGAGCGCCGGGGCCGCGGCTCTCACCGAGACCATCCTGGCCGGCGGCGAGCCGGACGAGTACGGCCAGATGCAGGAGATGCATCTCGGCCCCGGCTTCGGCATGCTCGGGTTCCGGGCGGTGATCGACACTCACTTCTCCCAGCGTCGCCGCCTTCAGCGCCTCTTCATGGTCGTGGCACAGAACCCCGACCTGATGGGACTCGGGATCGACGAGGACACCGCGATGGTGGTGCGCGGGCACCTGGCGGAGGTCGTCGGCCAGGGCTCCGTCACCTTCGTGGATGGCCGCGGCGTCCGCTTCGACAACGCCGAAGAATGCATGCTCGGGAAGCCGCTCACGCTGAGCTATCTCCGGGTGGGAATCGTCGGCTCCGGCTACACCTTCAACCTGCGCGAGCGGGAGCTCGAGGTGCTGGTGCAGGCGCGTGCTTCACACGAGGAGACCGAGGTGATCCGCGGCGCGGGAACCGAACGCGGGGCGGACGATCGTTCAGCCTGAAACGGCTGCTCCTTCTGTCTGAATTTGGTTCGGCCCGGGAACCGGTTTTGCTTCTGTGCCGCCGTCCCGCGTCACTCGCGCAGGATGGCCGCTCTGGGTCAGGAGCGGCGGGCCAACCCAAACCGGAGGGTATGTATGAGGCAGCGATGGATTGCGACGCTCGCAGCGGCGGGGCTGATCGGCGCGGCGGCGTGCGGCGGCGACGAAGAGGGCGCGGAAGGCGGTGCGGCCATGGATACCATGGGCACCGGCGCGGCCACGACCGACATGGGCACGGGCGGCATGACCGCCGACACGACAGGCATGGGCGGGATGGGCGGAACGATGGGTGGTGACACCGCTGGCATGGGCGCGGGCGGCGCAGGCACCACGACGGGCGGCGCTGCGGGCACGGGTGGCGCGGCTGGCACGACGGGGACCGACAAAGGCACCGGCTACTAGCTCCCGCTGTCATCCAGCCGGACTGAAACTGAGCACCCGGCGCGAATCGCATTGCATTCGCGCCGGGGACCCCGAAAGCGGAGAAACGGCATGAGTCGACGGTGGATCGCGGCGCTCGGGCTGGCGGGGCTGGTCTCGGTGGCTGCTTGCGGTGGTGAGGAAGGGGCTGGGGCGGACGGCAGCGCCGATGACATGGGGTCGGATAGCACCATGACCACCGACGGCACCGGCATCGCCGGTCAGGGTGGTAGGAACGACACGGTCGGAATGGGGCAGGGTGGGGCGGCCGGGCAGTCGGTGCCGAGCGACACTGGCGGATTCGGGGCGGGTGGAATCGGTGGTGCGGGGACCGGAACGACGGGTGCCGGGCAGTAGAGAGGACGGAGCGTGAAAGACTGCGAGGGCGGCTCTGCGGAGCCGCCCTCGCAGTCTTTCGATCCTGTCAGCTGCCGCCGAGACCCAGCCGGCGGGCACTGCGGTCCATCTCCTCCAGCACCCGCTCCGGCGCGACGTCCTGTTTCAGCTCGTTCAGCTCCTCGCCGCGCGCATCCCCCACGTCCAGCTTCTCCGCGATGGCATCGACCAGCGAGATCAGCCGGGTGAGCTCGTGCTCCGTGAGGAGGCTGACCTGCACGTCGAGGTCCGCGCGCTTGTCCGCGAGCGCAGCCATCCGGTTCTGGCTGATCAGCACGAAAGTCGAGATGAAGATCGCCTCCACCGACGCGAACATCGCGAGTACCACGAAGGACTCGTCGAACCTGGGTACGAGCGGGATCCATCCCAGGTTGATGAAGATCCACATCCCGAACAGCGCGAGGTGGATATAGACGAAGAGGAGGCTCCCCGTGAACCGGGTAACCCCGTCGGCGATCTTCTCCTGGCGTGTCCGCTGCTTCTCCTCCTCGCGACGGTGTCGGAAGAGCGCGTCGATGTTGCGCTCCACCACCGGCGTGAGTCCTTCCGGCGGATCTCTCACCACCCTGTTGTCCCGTTCCGCCATCGTTCCTTTGTATAGCTGATCTGGTGCGCGCGGCGGTTACCGCGTCATTGGTCCGCCAGGCTACGCCACTCCGACGTGGCCGACCGGGATCTCCTCGCCGCGGATCACCAGCAAGCGGCCGCTCTTGATGTCCTGGCTGGTGGTCGCCACGTCGCTTCGGGGTGATGGTTCGACGTCAGCCTAGTCTTTCTCGCCCACCAGCTCGATTCGCCGGTTGCTCTCCTCCAGGAACCGCTCCCGCGCCAGCTCCTTTCCGTCCCGCACCATCCACCGCCCACGCGAGATCACGTGCACGATCTCGAGCGTCTCCGCGTCCATCACCACCACGTCAGCCATCCTGCCGAACTCCAGCCGCCCCTTGCGTTCGAGCCCGAGAATGCGCGCCGTGTTGCTGGTCACGAGCGGGAGCACCTCTTCCAGCGGCAAGCCGCCCTCCTGCACGCACTCGCGGATCTGTTCCAGGAGCACGCGCGGGCTGTTGATCGCCGCGTCGGATGAGACGGTCAGCTGCTCCGGCGGGCCGTCGTTGTCCCGATAGAAGCGGAGCCACTCCAGCAGGTCCCCCTCCACCACGTCGATGTCCACCGCGGAGCCGCGCTGGGCCAGCTCGATCGCCTCGCGCATCAGCTCCTTCGAGCGCTCCACGTGGGTCATGTACAACCACTCCGGCTGAACGTGATAGCCCTCCAGCAGGTCCCGCAGTGGCTGCAGGCGCGTCTCCCGGTCACCCACGTGGAAGTGGGCCCGCTTCGCCTTTCCGGCGAGCATCCCGCCGACATAGCAATCGGTGACGAGCCGGGCCAGGTCGTGCGGCGCCGGGTCCATTGCCCGCAGGTCCGAGATCGCGATCTCGCCCGCGCCGATCACCTCGTCGAGGTACATGATGTCCTCGCGAACGCTCGCCATGATCGTCGACGGCGGAACGTTGTAGCCGCCGGTCCAGAGGTACGCGTTCAGCCCCTCCTCCTTGAGCCCCTTCACCTTCGCGAGCAGCCCCGCCATCGTCTTCATCGTGGTGTCCACCCCGAGCGCTCCCACCACGCTGGTGATCCCGAAGCACACGATCTCCGAGATGAAGAACTCCGGCGTCTGGCTGCTGAACCCGCTCTCGCCGCTGCCGCCCAGCAGATGCTGATGCGGGTCGATGAAGCCGGGCACCACCACGCACCCGCTCACGTCCACCACCTCGTGGTCCACGCCGAGCTCGCGCAATGCGCGCGCGTTCACCGCGCCCACCTTGCCGATCTTGCTGTCGGCGAGCAGCAGGCTCGTGCGACCGAGCGGTTCCGGCGCGTAGAGATCGCCGTTTTCGAGGAGCGTGAGCATGGTGGCTATCGGCTATCGGCTATCGGCTATCGGCTGTCAGTCGTCGGTCTTCAGTCGAGCGCGCGCTCAGGACCCGACCACTCCTTGAT
>JAHWJV010000297.1 GCA_019348265.1 Gemmatimonadota bacterium | reverse complement strand
CTGCGGGAGCTAGTTCAGCTGCTCGAGGAGCGGCTCAATCAGCTCGCGCCCGCTGAGAGCCGCGAAAGCTCGCCCAATGTTGCCGGATCTCCCGCACGTTGAAGTTCCGTTTACTGACCGATGACGCCCGGCAGGGCGATGCTCCTTCCCCTCCATTCGGAGAAACGAAGCGATGGCTGTAGAAAGAGCTCCCGGCGGCACCAGTCTGATCGATGTACTGGACCGCGTGCTGGACAAGGGAATCGTGATCGACGCGTACGTCCGTGTATCGCTCGTCGGCATCGATCTCGTGACCGTGGAGGCGCGGATCGTCGTCGCGTCGATCGAGACGTATCTGAAGTACTCCGAGGCCGTGGGCCTCACGCCGCCGCGTGCCTCGCGCGAGCTCACCTCGGGAGGCGCCAGCCAGGCGGACATGGACCGCGTCGTAGCCGAGAACGTGGAGCTGAAAAGAAAGCTGGACGCGCTGAGCTGACGAAGTGAGTCCGACCATCCGGCGCATCCACGAGGCGGAGCTGCTCGGACGCATCAGTCGCGCTCGCAACCTGTCGGAGGCGTTGTCGATCGTCTTCGATTCGGTGCTCAGCGCGGAGGGGATCGAGAAGGCGCTCGTGCTGGTGAACGACGGGCAGGAGCTGCGGGGGGTGCTGGGCATGGCCTGGGATCCACGGGACGCGACACGCGTCGCCGTGTCTCTCCAGGAAGCCTCGCACCCCCTCGTCGCTGCGCATGACGGCTGCCGGGCCGGCGCAGCCGAGCTCTCCACCGGGATCGCGGCCGCGCCTCCCGGACGATACCTCATCTTCCCCATCCCCGGCGCCTCTCCGGACAAGCCCTGCTTCGGGATTCTTCTCGTCGGGCCGGATGCCCGGGAAATGAGTGATTTTCCCCGCGTCGTCGCGCACCTCTCCGCCGCCGGGCCCGTCCTGGAGCGCATCGGGGAGCTCGACCGTCTCCGGACGCACGAGCGGCAGACGGAGCAGCAGCGCGACCTCCTCACCTCAATCGTCAACACGCTCCCCGATCCGGTCCTCATCACGGACTCGGAAAACAGCATCCTGCTCGAGAACCGGCGCGCCGAGTCGCTCTTCAGCGTGGGGGAGACGGACAGCGAGGGGCGCCGACGGGCGGTGGAGATCAACAACCTGCTCTTCTCTTCGTTCCTCACGCGCTCCACGATCGCCGGCTCGGACTCGAACAGTCGCGAGCTGAACCTGGTGGACCCTTCGGAGGGCGGCGACCTCCTTTTCGAGGTGCTGAGCACGCAGCTCCCCACGATGATCGCGGGGGAGAAGGCCATGGTGTCGGTGCTGCGCGATGTGACGGACCTGAAGCGCGCCACCACCGAGCTGGAGCACCAGTTCCAGCGCCTGCGCCAGGCGGAGCAGAAATCCCGACGGGAGCGCGATCGCCTGAACCTGATCCTCGAGAACGTCGGCGACCCGATCCTGGTCACGGACGACCAGTCGAACATCATCCTCATGAACCGCGAGGCCGAGCGGCTCTTCGAGGTGCTCGGCGGCGTGGACGTTCAGTCTCGCGTCCACCAGGACGTGCGCACGAACGACACGAAGTTCTCGTCCTTCATTTCCGATTTCACGCTGAGCCCCGACGCGACTCGGGTGACCGAGGTCTCGCTGGCGGAACCCGAGTCCGGGAACGAGTTCCCGGCGGAGGTGGTGTCGGGGAAGGTGCTGAACGAGCGCGGCGAGATGTCGGCGATCGTGTCGGTGCTCCACGACCGCACCAAGGCCGTCGAGAACGAGCGGCTCGCTGACGAGCTCACGCGCCTCAATGAGAACCTCGAGGGCCGCATCTCGGACGCGACCGAAGAGCTGGAGGAGCGGAACCGGCAGCTTCAGTGGCAGAGCGAGGAGCTCCAGCGGGCGTACCGGCTCAAGTCACAGTTCCTCGCCAGCATGAGCCATGAGCTGCGCACGCCGATCAACGCGCTCCTCGGCTACACGTCCCTGATGCGCGACCACATCTACGGCGAGCTCAATACGCGGCAGGAGGAGGCGCTCTCGCGCATGCAGACCGCCAGCCACCACCTGCTCGAGCTGGTGAACGACATCCTCGACCTGGCCAAGATCGAGGCCGGCAAGATGCCGGTGCACGTGGAGCGCGTGGACGTGGCGGACCTGATCGCCGAGCTGTCGCAGACCATCGAGCCGATGGTCCGCCGCAAGAGCCTCGGCTACCATGTCGAGCTCGATTCGGGGCTTCCGCCGCTCGACACGGACCGCACCAAGGTGAAGCAGATCATACTCAACCTGCTCTCCAACGCGGTGAAGTTCACGCGCCACGGTCAGGTCGCCGTGCGCGCGCGGCCGGCCAAGGCCGGGATCACCATCGACGTCGAAGATTCCGGGATCGGGATCAAGGAGGACGACATCCCCAAGATCTTCGAAGACTTCCGGCAGGTGGACCAGTCATCCACCCGCGAGTACGGCGGCACCGGTCTGGGGCTGTCGATCACCAAGAAGCTGCTGCACCTGCTCGGCGGCACCATCCGGGTCCAATCCAGGCCGGGGCTGGGATCCACCTTCAGCGTGACGCTCCCGCTCCGCAGCGAGGAGATCCTGCTCGATCAGGACATCTCGCGTGTCGCCCGAGGAGCGGACCAGGCGGTCATCACGGACCGTTGATCGGCCGGCGTCCCCCACCCGCTTACCCGATTTCGGACTAGTCGTGAGAGTATCAGCCCACCCACGCTACACAGGTCGCCACATCGCTCTGCTATGCCTCAGGCTCGGGACGGCGGTCGCGCTGATCACGGCCGCCGGATGCGCGGGCATGACGACGAACGCCCCAGCGGCCGTTCCGCCACCGGCGACGCCTGCATCCGCGGCCACCGCCAACCCGGGTTTCCTCCCGATCCGGTACGAAGCGGCGACGGGCAAGGTGTTTCTGACCGTCCCCCGGCTCGGAGAGCAGCTGCTCTACCTCAACACGCTCGCAACCGGCCTCGGCTCTGCGGCCGTCTCGCTGGATCGCGGCGAGGTGGGGATCAACGCGGTCGTGCACTTCGAGCGTCGCGGCGCTCGCCTGCTCTTGATCCACCAGAACACGGTGAAGCGCGCGGTCACCGGGAACGCGGCCCTGCGTCGTTCGGTCGAGGAGTCGTTCCCGAACTCCGTTCTCGCGTCGATGCCCGTGCAAAGCGAGGGAGCAGCGGGGATCGTCGTCGACGCGACCGCCTTCTTCCTGAGCGACGTTTTCGACGTAGTCGGTCGGTTGCGCGCGGCGCAGCTCGGGACCGTGCGCATCGACCTCGAGCGGAGCTTCGTCGACCCGGAGAATTCGGGCGTGTTCCCGACGAACACCGAGGTTCGCTCGGTTCTCAGCTATGTGACCGATGCGCCTCCGCCGGCGATTCGCCTGCTTGCGCCGGATGGCCGCTCGATCACGCTGGCGCAGCACCACAGCTTCGTGAAGCTCCCGGTCCCGGAGCTCGCGATCCGGGAGTTCGACCCGCGAGCCGGTCTGTTCGCGAGCTCCTTCTTCGATTTCGCGCAGGGTTTCTCTTCCGACTACCGCCGCCGCGGAGTATCGCGCTGGCGGCTGGAGCCGTGCGATCCCGACGCGTACGCGCGCGGCGAGCTGGTCGAGCCCGTCAAGCCGATCGTCTACTATCTCGATCCCGCGATTCCTGACCCCTATCGCACCGCGTTCGTCGAAGGCGGAATGTGGTGGAACCGGATATTCGAAGCGGCGGGGTGGCGTAACGCGTTCCGAGTCGAGCCGCTCCCGGCCGGCGTCGATCCGCTGGATGCGCGGTATCCGATGATCTATTGGGTGCATCGGCAGCAGAGGGGGCCGTCGGTCGGGCCGCGGTTCGTGGATCCGCGCACCGGTGAGATCATCACGACCGTGGTGCGCATGGACTCGTACCGCTCGCTTGTCGACCACGACATCTACATGGGGCTCGTACCCGCCGCGGGAGCGAGCGGGTTGGAGCTGACGGCCGAACAGTTCGCGATGGCGCGCCGGCGACAGCACGCCGCCCACGAGATCGGCCACACACTGGGGCTCGCCCACAACTTCGTCGCGGCGAGCCAGAACCGCGCGTCGGTGATGGACTACCCATACCCCCTGATCCAGGTCGACGCGTCTGGAAAGCTCAGCATCGCCGACGCATACCGCCCCAGCGGGGGCGCGCACGACACCCTCGCGATCCGGTACGCCTACACCTGGTACCGTACCCCCGCAGAGGAAGCCGCCGGGCTCAAGCGGATCGTCCGCGAAGGCGAGGCGCGCGGCCTGCGCTTCGTGAACGACCAGCACGCGGCGGCGGCAGGGTCGTACCCCTCGGCCACGCAATGGGTGGAGGGGCGCGACATGCTGCACGAGACGGGGCGGTCCGTGGCGGCATCGGGAGCGGGGATGCTGCGCGGGGGCGCCTTCAAGCCGCGCTCGTCGCCGTACGCCTTCCAGGGGCTGGGCGAGGCGGGCTTGAGGATGCTGGCCGAGGTGCGCGCCGAGACGGGGCTGCCCATCGTCACCGAGGTGATGGACACGCGCCAGGTGGAGCTGGTGGCGGAATACGCGGACGTGCTGCAGATCGGCGCGCGCAACATGCAGAACTTCTCGCTGCTTTCCGAGGTGGGCCGCGTGCAGCGCCCGGTGCTGCTGAAGCGCGGATTGAGCGCCACCATCAAGGAGTTCCTGATGGCGGCCGAGTACGTGATGGCGCAGGGCAACCGCGACGTCATCCTGTGCGAGCGCGGCATCCGCACCTACGAGACGGCCACGCGCAACACGCTGGACGGATCGGAAGAGC
>JAHWJV010000296.1 GCA_019348265.1 Gemmatimonadota bacterium | reverse complement strand
GACATGCTTGTCGCTGACGCGGACCCGTCGAGTCTTCCGCGAGGCGATCTTACGCGCGGCCTTGCGGGCCAGCTTCCCGATCTCCCGCTCCAGCTGACGGACGCCCGCTTCTCGGGTGTATTCGGCGATCACCGTGTGCAGCGCCTTCGGGGCAATGGCGAACTCCCCCTCCTCGAGCCCCGCCTCGCTGCGCTGCCGGGGGATCAGGTACTGCTCCGCGATCCTGTGCTTCTCCTGCTCCGTGTACCCGCGGAACTCCACCGACTCCATCCGGTCGTACAGCGGAGCCGGGATGTTCTGCAGGTAGTTCGCGGTCGCGATGAAGAGCACCTCCGACAGGTCGAAGGGCACCCCGACGTAGTGGTCCGTGAACTCGTGGTTCTGCGCCGGGTCGAGCACCTCGAGCAGCGCGCTCGACGGGTCGCCCTGGATGGAAGCGCCGAGCTTGTCCACCTCGTCCAGCAGGATCACCGGGTTGCGCGACTTCGCCTGCTTCAGCGCCTGTACGATGCGGCCAGGCATGGCGCCGACGTAGGTCCGCCGGTGTCCGCGAACGTCCGCCTCGTCGCGTACGCCGCCCAGCGCGATGCGTACGTACTTCCGGCCGAGCGCTCGGGCGATGCTTTTGGCGATCGAAGTCTTTCCGACCCCCGGGGGGCCCGCGAAGAGGAGGATAGGACCCTTCGCGGTAGCGCGGGCCTTGGCCTCCACCTTCTCCTTCTCCACGTCGTGCTCGACCCGATCTTCGGGGTCGGCATCTTCCGCCCCCGCCGCGTCCTGGGAGGCGACGTCCTCCACCTCTTCGACCGCGCGACGCGCGGCGAGCTGGCGAACGGCGAGGAACTCGAGCACGCGGTCCTTCACGTCCTGCAGCCCGTAGTGGTCCTCGTCGAGGATCTTCTCGGCGGCGGTGAGCTCGAGCTTGTCCTCCGTACGCACGTTCCACGGGAGATCGGCGACCGTCTCCAGGTAGGTGCGGATCACCTGGTACTCGGCGCTCTGCGGGCTGGTCCGCTCCAGGCGGCCGAGCTCTCGCTGCATCTCCTCGTTCGCAGCCTCGGGAAGCTCCAGGGCGTCGAGTCGCTCGCGCAGCTCGTCGACCTCCTGCCCCTCGTCGTCCTCACCGAGCTCGCGCTGGATCGCCTTGAGCTGCTCGCGAAGGAGCATTTCCCGCTGACGCTCGCCGAGCTCTTCCTGAACCTGCTGCTGGATGTCCTCCTGGGCCTCGAGAAGCGCGAGCTGACGCTCCACCTGCACCAGCAGGCTGCGCAGCCGGTCCTCCACGCCGAGCATCTCCAGGAGCTTCTGCTTACGCTCCGTGTCCAGCTCGATGTAGAAAGCCACCATGTCCGCGAACGAGCCCGGATCGGTCACGCCGTCCAGGAACTGCTGCAGCATCTCCTGCGGAATGCCGCGCCTCCGGCCGAGCTCCGACGAGCGCTCCCGCACCTCCCGGTACAGCGCCTGGAAAGCCGGATCCTCGACGCTCAGCGGCTCCTGGTCGACCATGGACCGGACATCCGCCACGAGGCCCTGCTCGCCTGCCTCATGGTAGTGGAGCGCGAGAGCCCGCGACTCACCATGGATCAACAGCTGCATTCCACCGACTCCGCGCTGCACCTGTGCGATCCGCACCACGGTGCCCACGGTGTAAAGGTTGTCGATCTCGACGTCGTCGCGATTCTCGCGCTGCGCCACGGCGAACACGCGCCGGTCGCTGGCGAGCGCGGCCTCTATGGCCTGCAGGGTGCCCGCACGACCCGCGGAGATCGGGACGGCCACTCCTGGAAAGACCACCGTCTCCCGAAGCGGGAGCACGGGCAGCATCAGTCGCTCACTCATGTCGTTCAATCCTTCGTCTGATCGCTCCGAGCTTCCTGGCCATCTCGCTGAACGCCACCGGTATCGGAGCGGGCCTACCGCGGCATCCCTCGGGCGAGCTCCGGACCGCCGCCCCGGCGATACAGGCGCTACGCCCGTGCTGATGACTCCTGCTGACTGTCCGTCTTTGCACATCCGTTGCCACCATCCGAATACCCCCGGTGCCGACGTTTGTGCAGAATTCTCTTGGGTTTAAGACAATTTTAACCATGCGAGTCGGCGCTGCCGTATCGGCGGGCCAGCCGGGAGGCCGATGCCCTCGCGGCATGAAGGCATCGAAAACGGCAGAATCCGGGCGGTCGCTCAGCAGGGGCAACGCGCTCCGAGACCGGAGTTGCGGCCGAACAGCAGGGCTGATGACCCGGGGCCGCCGACCGACGCGTCCCGGTGCGTTCCTGACCGCGGGGCCGCCGTGGTGCGGCACGCGCTCCGTTCCACCCCGGCATGGGTTTGCCACGCCGCGTGGGCCGCCGTATGCTACCGGGGAACGATCCTCGTGAAGCCCGTAACCTGAAGGATCTCGATGAAGTCTCGTCCCACCACTCTGGGCGCGCTGCGCGAGTCCGGCTACCGAACCCAGCCCGTCAAGCTGGAGATGCGGAACAACCTCATCCAGAAGCTGAAGGGCGGGGAGGTCGTCTTCCCTGGAATCGTCGGCTACGAGGACACGGTGGTCCCGGCGCTTTCCAACGCGATCCTCGGCAGGCACAACTTCATCTTGCTGGGGCTGCGCGGCCAGGCGAAGACGAGAATCCTGCGTCAGCTCGTGGATCTTCTCGATCCGGAGATCCCGGTGCTCGCAGGATCCGAGGTGAACGACGATCCTTTCAAGCCCATTTCGAAGTTTGGGCGCCTGCTGGTGGAGGAGCAGGGGGAAGAAGCGCCGATCGCGTGGATCGGGCGGGAGCAGCGCTACGTCGAGAAGCTGGCCACCCCGGACGTAACCGTCGCGGACCTGATCGGCGACGTAGACCCTATCCGGGCGGCACGCGGCGGACACCTCCTCTCGGACGAGCTCACCATCCATTTCGGGCTGCTGCCGCGCGCCAACCGCGGCATCTTCGCGGTGAACGAGCTGCCGGACCTCTCCGGCCGTGTGCAGGTGGCGCTGTTCAACGTGATGCAGGAGGGCGACGTCCAGATCCAAGGGTACCCGGTCCGACTCCCGCTCGACGTCATGCTGGTTTTCAGCGCCAACCCGGAGGACTACACCGCGCGCGGCAAGATCATCACCCCGCTCAAGGACCGGATAGGCGCCGAGGTGCTTACGCACTATCCGCGGACGGCCGAGGAGGGGATGGCGATCACGCGGCAGGAGGCGTGGACGGAGCGCGACGGGGTGCAGGTGGAGATTCTGCCCTTCATCGCGGAGCTGATCGAGCGGACGGCCTTCATCGCACGGGAGGACAAGCGGATCGATCGGCGCAGTGGCGTGTCGCAGCGGATGCCGATCACGGCCACGGAGACAGCAGTGTCGAATGCCGAGCGGCGCGCGCTGCTGGCGGACGAGACGGTGATCGTGCCTCGAGTGGCCGACGTTTACGCCGCGCTACCGGCGATCACCGGGAAAATGGAGCTGGAGTACGAAGGAGAGCTGCAGGGTGGGGACTCGGTCGCCCGTGACCTGCTAGCCGCCGCCGCGCGAGAGATCTTCGACCGTTACTGGGAGGAGGAGGACCTCATCGAGGTCGTGGAGTACTTCGACCGTGGTGGCGTGCTGCAGATCTCGGACGTGGCGTCGACGCCGGCCTGCTGGCAGGGGCTGAACTCCATCCCGGGGCTCCACGAGGCGCTGGCGGAGGCCGACCTGGTCCGCGCGGGCGACGACGCCGCCAACGTCGCGGCGGCCGAGCTGCTTCTCGAGGGGCTCGCCGCTCACCGGCGCATCTCGCGCGCCGACACCGGCGCCTACGGCCGGGCCAAGCAGGAGCGCTCCAAAGGCAAGGGCGGAAGCGCCGGGTTCCCTTTCGATCTGACATAGGGTGAGTTCAACGTGCGAAGTTCAAAGTGGGGCCGCTCACTTTGAACTTTGCACTTTGAGCCTTGGACCTCGAACTCTTCCTTCAGATGTCTGAGCCCGGCGACGAAACTTTCCAAAGAGCCCCCGTGTAGGATCCCTTCAGTCGGTTCCCGCCGCCCCGCCGGAGTCTCAGATGAACGAGAAGGACGATTGATCCGTCGGCCTGCTCGCGCTGGCCTTTCTCTACCTCGACACCGCCACAACCCCAGAGACATGAGCGACCACGCCCAGACCTCCTCGTCCTACCCGGCTGACGACGACTCGGCCGACCGTTCGCGGCTCCTCCCGGTCCCGATGACCCGGGCCCTCCCGGTGAAGGTGGTCGCGCGCGACGTCTGCCCCCGCAATGAGCTCCACTCGGTGGCGCTGCGCGCGGATGGGGCGATGTGGTGCCGCGGCTGCGATGAAGCATTCTATCCGCAGGTCGCCATCTGGAACGTCATCATGAACGCGGCCGCGGCGTGACCCTGGTCACGGCCGGCCAGACCTGGTCGACGCTCCAGGAGCTGCGCCGCGTCGCGCCTCTCGTCCACAACCTGACGAACTACGTGGCGATGGACGTCACGGCCAACGCCCTGCTCGCGATCGGGGCGTCGCCCGCGATGGTCCACGCGGAGGATGAGGTCGACGAGTTCGTCGGCATCGCACACTCCGTCGTCATCAACATCGGCACTCTCTCCCCTGCGTGGGTGAGCGCGATGACGCGAGCCGCAGAGCAGGCCGTGAGCCGCGGGAAGCCGTGGGTGCTGGATCCCGTCGGGGCGGGAGCGACGCAGTACCGGACGGCCGTCGCGCGGGATCTGGGGCACCGCAGGCCGACGGTGGTGCGGGGGAACGCATCGGAGATCCTCGCGCTCGCCGGCGCCAGCACGGCCAGCACGAGGGGTGTCGACA
>JAHWJV010000295.1 GCA_019348265.1 Gemmatimonadota bacterium | reverse complement strand
CAACCCCGGGCCGGCGGCGACCGGCGCGTACGTCCTCGACACGACAGCGCCGGCCGCGCCGGGGTTCACGCTGACGCCCGCGTCGCCGTCATCCGCGCGCAGCGTCACCTGGCAGCTCAGCGCCGAGTCGGGCAGCACGCTGGTCTGCCGGCTCACCTTCCCGACCGGCGCGGTGCGTGACATCGCCTCGTGCAGCAGCCCGTTGACGCTCGACCTGACCGGGCTGCCGGACGGCAGCTACACCCTGACGGTGCGCGCGGTCGATGCGGCCGGCAACGTCGGAGCGGTCGCGACCCACGTCCACGTCATCGACAGCTCGGCGCTCGCGGCGCCCGAGGTCAGCGGCCCGGTCACCCCCGGCAGCGACCGCACGCCGACCTGGGCCTTCACCACCGCCGTCGGCACGAGCGAGTGCCGGCTGACGCGCGGCACCACCGTGGTGCGCGACTGGGCCGCGTGCAGCGGCACGTTCACAGCCGACCTGTTCGGCCAGCCGGACGGCGCGTACACCCTGCAGGTGCGGGCGAAGGACGCCGCGGGTCTGGTGTCCGCCGCCACCAGCAGCCGCTACGTCCTGGACACGACACCACCCGCGACCGCCACCCTGGTCGCGCCCCCGACGCCGTCGACGAACCGCCGGCCGACCTGGTCGATCGCCTCGGCGGAGACCGGGGTGCGCGCCGAGTGCCGGGTGCTGGTGTTCTCGAGCGTCCTGAAGGACTGGGCGCCCTGCGCCGTCAGCGCCGCGGGCGCGCTGCACACGGTCGACCTCACCGGGCTCGGGGACGGCAGCTACGCACTCGTCGTGCGGCTGACCGACGCAGCCGGCAACCGCGGCCCCGAGGCGAGCTCGAGCTACGTGCTCGACACCAAGGCTCCGGTCGCGGTCGGCGTGACCGGGCCGCTCTCGTCCACCTGGTCGGGGAACGACGGCCCGTGCACCACGATCGACGACAGGTGGACCACGCGGCCGACGCCGGCGCGCCGCGGCACGCGCCAGCCGCAGTCGCGACGGCGCACGGTCGGGGAAGATCATCGACAGCTGCAGCATGAGGGCGATCGGCAGCAGCCGACGGGCCGCGCGCTCGACGGCGGCCGCCACGATCCACGCGGCCGCGAGGATCGCGACCAGCGCCCACCAGCTGCGCACGAAGGAGGTCGGGAGCAGCCGGGCCAGCGCGTAGACCGTCACCGACGACGCGATGAGCGGTACGGCGAGCAGCGCGGTGCGCACGACCGCGGCCAGGACCGGCCGTGCCCGCCAGCGCTGCGGCGACGCCACGGCGGTCGTCATCCGGTCTGCTGGCGCAGTCGCGGCAGCCACGGCCGGCGGGGACCCGGCAGCACCGGCGAGCTGACGACGTGGGTCGCGGTGTCGAAGGCCTCGGCCGGCGGGAGCGCGGTCGGCAGCGACAGCGAGTCGTGCGCGACGTCGTCGAGCCGCCCGCCGCCGGGGTGGACCGCGAGCACCGCCGCGCCGCCGCCCATGGCGGCGTTGCCGACGTACCCGGCGGCGCCGAACGCCGGCCCGGCGATCGCGGCGCCGAGGCCCGTGCCGATCTGCCCGAGGGCCATGGTGAGGCTCATGGCCGAGCCGCGCTGCTCGTCCGCGACGATCTCCGTCATCAGCGCCTGGAAGGGGCCGGCGCGCGCGGCGGAGAGCGCGGAGACGAGCAGGAATACCAGGTACGCGATCCACACCTCGGTCACCAGGAAGGTGGTCGCCACCATGGCGAGGGCGAGCCCGAGGCTGGCGGCGACGATGATGCCCTTCCGGCCGACGCGGTCCGAGAGCCTGCCGGTGGAGGGGCCGGCGAGGACGGTGGCGACCCCCCCTACGGCGAAGAGGGTAGCGATCTGACCCGCGGTAGCGCCGCGTGTGTTCTCGAGCCAGGTGGGTAGGTACAGCATGTAGACGGAGGCGCCGAGGAACATCCCGAGGAAGGCCGCCGCCGCCGCGACGATGCGCGGCCTGGCGATCATGCGGCCGTAGTGGGAGAGGGAGCGCCGTAGGCCGAAGCTGCCCTCGATGCGGCCGACGTCGGGTTGCGGAACGAAGCGCCAGATCAGCAGGGCGGAGGCGCCCATCGTGGCGGCGAATACGAGGAAGGGGGCGCGAAAGCCGGACTGCGCCGCCAGCAGCGTTCCCATCGGGATGCCGAGGATCTGCCCGGCGGCCATGCCGCTCATGATCCACCCGTTTGCCCAGCCGCGTCGCTCCTGCGGGAAGTAGTCCCCGACGTACGCCGCCGTCGCGCCGGTGAGCACCCCGCCCCCGGCCCCCGTGATGATCCGGACGGCCAGCAGCCAGCCATAGCCGCCCGGGACACCATGCAGCGCGAGTCCCGCGGCCATCAGCACGCTCCCGACCAGCAGCATCCGGCGGCGGCCGACCCGGTCTGACACCGGCCCCATGCAGAGCGCGACCGCCGCGACCGCGACGGAGTAGGCGGTCACCAGCGAGCCGAGCCTGAACTCCGCGATGCCCAGCTCCCGCGCGATCCTCGGAAGGACGGGTGCCACCATCATCACCTGGCTCGTCACCGAGAAGACGAGTATCCAGAGGGCGGCGAGGACCAGGTAGGGGTGGGGAGCGCTGGCTGCCGCGATGGGCTGGCTGTCGGTTCGTGGCAAAGCTTACCGGCTGCCCGGCGTCCCGAACCGCCTCGCGTGGTCGTCCAGCACGAGCACCCAGTCGTTTCCGCGCGCCTCTTGGCCAGGCGGGTCGAAGGACTGGGAGCCGCGGTTGGCGAAGGAGCCGATGCTCCGTGCAGTGCCCGTACGTGGGTCGAACCACGAAGCCGCCACGGAGGCGCCGGCGATCTTCGCCATGTCCACCTGCACCGGCCCGCCGTACGGCGTGTAGACGAAGAGGAAGCTGCCATCGCTGGCGCGGGCGGCGCGGAGGTGCGAGGGGCCTTCGCCCAAACTGCCGGTCACGATGGTCTGGTCCGGGACCAGTCGCTGGTAGGGACGAGACTCGAAGAGCCGCCGCATGTAGCCGACCTGCGTCGAGCCGATGTGGCTCAGCGCGTCGCGCCAGGGTGTGCGCGCGGAGGAGATCGGCTCGCGGCCGGGCTGCCACATCTGCCAGATGTTGTGGTCGCCGTAGGTGTGTCCGGCGGCGCCCGCGAGCATCGCCCAGTACGCCGCCTGCCGCACGTCGAACTCGTCGAACCAGCCCGACTCCGGGCGCCAGTTCACGGGGTGGTCCTCGTACCGCGGCTCGCCGTCCAGCACCGGCTTCACCGGCGCGAGGCGGTAGCCCTCCTCCACCATCCGATCGTTGGCGGCGTCGCGCCGCCCGTGGCCGGACTGGAACATGTTGAAGCTGAGCCACGGATCGTCGTGGAACCAGCGATACGAGGCTGCCTCGCCCTGAGGGTGATAGGTGATCAGCTGCCGGTCGCCTACCGCGGCGCGGATCCCTTCCGCCATCGCGCGAATGATGGCCAGGTGCTGCTCGCTCTCCGGGCTCCTGTCGCCGCCCAGGATCCAGATGATCGGCTCGTCGCGGTACCTGTTGCCTAGCCATTGCCCGTAGACGCGCGCGTTCTCGGGGGTGAACACCTCCGGCCCGACGCCCCACTTCCGGTTGAACTTGTCGCCCCAGGTCGGGAGCATCCCGATGAAGATGCCGAGCTCCTCGGCACGGTCGACGATGTAGTCTACGTGGCGGAAGTAGTCCTCGTGCGGCCGGGTCGGATCGTTTCCGATGAGGGGCGTGTGCCCGTATGGACTGGGAACGTTCAGCCCGTTCAGCTCCGCGAGGGCGACCGCCTGGATCACGGTGAACCCCTTACCGGCGCGATCCCGGAGGTACAGGTCGGCTTCCTCGCGGTTCAGGCGGTGGAAGAGCTCCCAGGCGGTGTCGCCGAGGTAAAAGAACGGTCGCCCGTCCGTATGGGTGAGCCACCTGCCGTCCGTGGACACGCGCAAGGGCGCAGTCGGCGATCCGGCGCGTGCCTGCATCGCCGGCGCGCAGCCGGATAGGCCCAGAACCGCTACGAGGCATACCGAGAGTGGGAGCGACCCGAATCGTCGGGCCAGGCGTTGCATGGATAGGGACATAGGCTTCGAGCGTCGGGGAAGACGGCGTTCAAGCAGTCGCGAGCACGTGCGACTCCCAACAATGATGCGCCGCCGTTCGCTCACCGGCCAGGGGCATGGGGCGAGACGTTCCGAGATCTCCCGCGCCGAGAAGAGAGAGGGCGAGACGGCGCGTGGTCTCGCCCTCGTCGCGGTGCGCCGCCGTGGCTGGTCAGTTCTGGGGTCGAGCTGGTGCAGCGGGCGGGGCATTCGTGCCCGCGCGCACCGTGGGGTACTCGATCCCGAGCTGCTCGAGATAGGTGGCATACCGGGACGGATCGTACTTCAGTGCCTCGAGCCGCGGACGAACGGCTCTCATCTGCTCCGCATTCAGGAAGGTCGGCGGCTCGGTGCCGCGAGGGATCAGGGAGACCCACTTCGCGTTCTTCGTCTGGACGTCATTGAAGTACTGTCTGGCGTCGGCCAGCAGACGCGGGGTGGTCAACAGGTCCAGCGCCGTCATGGCGAGGATGCGCGAGGCGTAGTTCGAGCCCTTGTGCGCGATCGGGGTGGCCATGGCGATGCCACTGGACCAGTGGTGCGCGGTCATACCCGGGATGTTGGCGGCGTAACGGAGCCGAACGGTCGGCACGTTCCAGGAGACCTCTCCGATGTCGTCGCTCGCCCCGCCGGTGCCCTGATCCGCCTCCTCCAGCTCCTTCTTCGGCGCGGTGCGAAGGCCGGCGATCTCGGAGTTCCCCATCATCTCCTGTGCGGCGCGGGCCATCCG
>JAHWJV010000294.1 GCA_019348265.1 Gemmatimonadota bacterium | reverse complement strand
GCTCCTTCGCCCGGTCGGCCCGCGCGCTGTTCTCCTGCTTCACCGAGCGGAAGAACTCGGCGAGGTTGCGGTCGCCCTCTTGCTCGGCGTCGCGGATGTACTGGTCGTACGTCTCCGCGCCCTGCAGCGCGTGGAAGAGGATGCTGACCAGGTTGTACGTCAGGTCTCCGGTACCCGTGTTGCCCGTGCTGTCCGACATCGAGCGTTCTCCTGGAAAAGAGGTTCGTCCCTCAACTGCCGGGTGCGCCCTGCGCAAGACAGGGGCCGCGTGACGGGCGAAAACGCGTCGGTCCCAAGCCGGCCGGAGCGCGGTTCAGGTCTCCCCCTCCCCTGCGCAGCGGGGAACGGGGGCCGGGGGGAGGGGGCTCCCGAGGCATGCAAGGCACCTGATCGAACCCCGATCGAAGTTCTCCCCTCTCCCGCGCCGCTTGCGAGGGAGGGGCGGGGGAGGGGGACCCAGGGGCCGCTTACGGCTGCCGGAGCACGCTACGCCAGCGGAAGCCCCGACGTGGCGCGCGTCTGCTCGTCGTGGAGCGCCCGGAGCGGGGCGATGTCGGGGTGCTCGACGCCGCTTCCCAGCTCCTCGACGAACAGACAGGTGGCGCGGCCGGCGGAGGCTCCGGCGGGAAATTCGCGCACCACCTCTTCGCGCAGCGGACGGTCGCCGTAGGTGTAGCGCTCGGGAAAGCCCTCGCCCGCCCGGATGCGCGCCGCCCCGCGCCCCACCGCCTCCTGCGCCAGCGACTGCGCCTCGGCCGGGCTGCTTCGCGAGCCGCGCCAGACGTGGAACCGCACCGGCCTGCCGGCCGGGGTGACGGCCTGGGATTCTGCGCGCGACCAGTAGCGGGGGATCAGCATCGGTTGGCCTCCGGGGGGTGTGGCGGAAGGGGCGAACGACCGTGCAATCCGCTCAGTATTCATGGCGCCGCCGCGCGCCGCAAGCAGGCATGCCGCCCAGAACTGATGGTGTCCGTCGAACCGCTGGCGCGATGCCGGGCGCGCTCCGATCTTTGGGTCTCCCCCATCCTCCCTTCACCGTCACACCCATGAATCCACCCGCCGCCCGCTCCATGGCCGTGCGATGCATTCTGCTCATCGCCCTGATGCTCCTCGGTTCGCCCCTCGCGGGGCAGACCGAGGGTGCCGGGCCGCGGACGAGAATGCGCGAGTTCGTTCGGGCTCTCCAGGGCGATCGGGAGGGATTGGACGGCTTCTTCCCCCGGCGCGACCCGTGGACGTGGATCGTCACGACACGATCCCTCGCTGGGCGAGTAACGGTGGAGCGCCGGGATTTTCGGGGTTCGGAAACGCTCGCGGCGATGGAGCCCCCCGGGCCGCTGTGCGAGACGTTTGCCTTCGGCGGCGACGTGGGGAGCCTGGAGGGCCTGATGTACGAACTGAGGATGAAACCGCGGTGGCGGCTGGTGGATGGACGGCGGTTCGTGCCGCCGGGCGCCTCGCCGCGCTCCGCCACCTTCGTGGAGTGGCGGCGCGAGGACGGCCGCTGGGTGGTCTCGGCCATCGGCGAGGAGCGGACGAGAGCTCCCCGGCTGCTCGGCAGGCCCGTGAATCTGCTGGTCCGCGATTCCACGACCGGCCAGCCGGTCACGCTGCCGCTGCTGGCGGATGCTCCCGTCGCGGCCGGGACCCGCTGGTTCGCGGAGTACGAACCGATCATCGCCGACGACGCGATGCTGACCATCTACGGGCCACCGCGGATCCTCCCCGTCGAGTTCCTCACCCGTGTCGGCACGGTGAACGGGGTGGCGGCCTATGGAGAGATTGGGGCCGGACTCGAAGTCGTGTACATCCCGGTGACGCGCGACGGCAGCTTTCAACCGTACCAGTTCATGACCAGCTCCGGCTGCCCGTGAACGCGGCTCGGGCGGCGAGCCCAGCAGCCACGCCGCGCGCCGACGGCAGCCATGCCCGCCTACGGGACACGCTGCCGCTGCCTCAGGGCGCCTGTATGCCTGCCGCCAGCCAGAGGTTCTCCGGGCAGCCGGCGGGCAGGCCGTCCCGCAGCTTCCCCGCATCGCCCGACGAGCCCGGGGCTTCGCCGCCGCTCAGACGCACCGGCCCGTCCACCTTCGCCATGACCCCGGTCTGCCTGTCGCGGACCGCCCGGCCGCGTGGTTCCAGGGCAAGGTCCACGTGCGGGGGCCAGAGCACCGCGTATCGTTCGTCCGTGCCGGTGCGGACGACCAGGCAGCCGTTCTCCACCACCAGGGTTCCCGTCACGAGCGCCTGCTGCACTTCGCCACCCTCCCCCGGCTGCCAGCGCGGGAGCGAGGCAACGGCGCCTGATGAAGCAGGCGGCGAAGCGGCGGGCGCCGCCGCGGGTGCGCTTTCCGAGGCGGCGGGCGGGGGATCGCTCTTCTGGCACGCAGTCATGGCGAGAAGGAACAGCGGCAAGCACGTCGATCGCATCTGGCACACTTTCACGAGTGGCGGTGAGTATTCTCGGGGCAACGGATGGACATCGGAGCAGGCAAATTCGGCTCCGAAACCCTGGCATCCGTCGAGTATTTGATGTAATCGTAGTCCGAGCGGGCTTACCGCATTCCGAGCGGCGGGTTACCCGCTCCCGACCGGGGCACGTTTAGCGGCTTCGGCTATGCGCCCTCACGCCTGCCCCCTCACGCCCGTCCGCCTCCGCCCGTCCGCCTCCAGAACGACGCGTTTGCCGGCGTTAACAACCCGACGATGTTGTGGGTCCCCGGTCACATCGCGCCTTCACGTCTCGTACTCTCTCCCGAAGGACACCATGGCGGCACGTCTCGGTACGCGGGTTCGCGCTGTGCTCGTTCCCGTCGTCCTCGCGGGGCTTCACCTGGGCTGCGACGAGGTCAGCGGTCCTTCGCCCCGGCTCACCGCCCAGGGCGGATACACCTGCGACTACGGGTACTGCGTAAGCGGCGAAGAGGTTTGCTAGCGCCGAGCTTGCACGACGATGCGCGGTCCAGCGTCGGTCGGAATCCACGGGATTCCGATCGATTGCTTTTCGATGATCCAGGTGATACTCTTGATACGACATGAAATGCGTTGTCCCACACCTGGGGAGGAGCCATGCCGCAACGTCTGGGTTCACTCGTTCGTACGCTGATCGTCGCCTGTGGGCTCAGCGTTCTGCAGGCGGGGTGTGAGGAAGTGAGCGGCCCGGCGCCGCGGCTGATCGAGCCGGGCCCCGGGCCGTCTCAATCCGTGGCCCTCAGCTACCGCAACCCCGTCCTGGGGCCGGACGCGCCCGATCCCCACGTGGCGTTCCTCGAGGGGAAGTACTGGATCTATCCCACCTCCGAAGGCGGTCAGCGGTTCCACGCGTACTCCTCTACCGACCTGGTGAACTGGGTGGACGAGGGCGTGGTGCTGGACCTGGGGCCGGGCGTCATCTGGACCGACCGGCACGGCTGGGCGCCGGCCATCGCGTTCCGCAACGGCAACTACTACTTCTATTATTCCGCGAACGGGCCGCACCCGGACAGCAAGATCGGCGTGGCCGTAGGCACGTCGCCGCGCGGGCCGTTCACCGACATCGGGCAGCCGCTGGTGCACAGCGACACATCGGTGCCGCTCGAGGCCATCGACCCGATGGTGTTCATCGACGACGTCGATGGGCAGGCGTACCTGTACTACGGCGGATCGGCGGGGAACGGCAACATGGCCATCCACCGGCTCAACGCCGACATGGTGTCGCTGAGCGGCTCGCGGATCGTGCAGCGCCCGGCCGACTTCACCGAGGGGCCGTTCGTGCACAAGCGCAACGGCATCTACTATCTCAGCTACTCCAACGGCGGCTGGAACACCCCGGATTACAACGTCCGCTATGCCACCGGTTCGTCGGCCGTGGGGCCCTGGACGTACCAGGACCAGATCCTTTCCAGGGACTACAACTTCTCCGGCCCCGGGCACCACTCCATCCTGCAGCGGCCGTCGTCGGACGACTGGTACATCGTTTACCACCGCTACGAGGACGGCACCGAACTCGGCGCGACGCGGCGGGCTACCGCCATCGACCGGCTCACCTACAGCGGGAACACCATCGAGCGCGTCACCATGACCGGGGCCGTTCCGAACGGGCGGTACAAGGTCTTCGCCACGCACAACGGCAACGCACTGGACGTCGGTGGCTGCTCTACCGCGGACGCCGCCGATGTCATCACCTGGCCGTACTGGGGGGGCACCTGCCAGCAGTGGAACTTCGAGCGGCTGCCGGAGGGCCACTACAAGATCACCGCCGAGAACAGCGGCAAGGCGCTCGACGTGGGAGGGTGCTCCACGGCGGAGGGCGCGAACGTGATCGTCTGGCCGTACTGGGGCGGACACTGCCAGCAGTGGCAGGTCGTGAAGACCGGGCACGACTCGTTCAAGCTCCTGGCCCGGAACAGCGGCAAGGCGCTCGACGTGGCGGGTTGCTCCACCGCGGACGCCGCTGACGTCATCATCGGGACGTACCGGGGCGCCGCCTGTCAGCAGTGGACCCTTCGCCGCGCGGACGCTGTGGTCCCCGACGGGCGCTACAAGCTCATCGCCCGGCACAGCGGTCAGTCGCTGGACGTGGCCGGCTGCTCTATGGCGGACGGGGCGGACGCCATCACCTGGCCGTACTGGGGCGGCACCTGCCAGCAATGGAACTTCGAACGGCAGACGGACGGCTTCTACAAGATTACCGCGGCCCACAGCGGCAAGGCGCTGGACGTGGGCGGCTGCTCCACGGCGGAGGGCGCGAACGTGATCACCTGGCCCTGGCTGGCCAACGACTGCCAGAGATGGGAGGTCGTGGACGTCGGCGGCGACTACTACCGGCTGACGGCCAAGGTGAGCGGCAAGTCG
>JAHWJV010000293.1 GCA_019348265.1 Gemmatimonadota bacterium | reverse complement strand
AGGACCAGTCGCTCCGCGGAAGCCACCATCGTGAGGTCGCGGACTCCTTCGTCGGCATGCGCGGCCATGACAGACGAGTCCACCCGCGGCAACTCGATCCAGCAGGTGCTTCCGCGGCCCGAAACGCTGTACACTCCCATTTCGCCTCCCATCGCCGTCACCAGCCGTTTGGAGAGGGAGAGACCGAGCCCGGTACCGGGGATTCCCACGCTCTCCATGTCCAATCGATCGAACGGCGTGAACAGGCGCTCGAGCTTTTCGGGCGGGATGCCACGCCCGCTATCCGTCACCTCGATCCGCAGCCTCTGCTCGGGTCCGTCCGTGCACGCGATCCATACGGTACCGCCGGCGTGGTTGTACTTGATGCCGTTGGAGAGGAGGTTCAGCAGGACCTGGCCGAGCCGCTGGGGGTCGGCACGAACGGCTCTCGCCTGCACGCTCGGTGCGACTTCGATGGCTACCTCCTGCTGTGCGGCCGACGAGCGAACGAGCTCCAGCATCCGGGTCGAAAGCTCGGCCAACGAAACCGGCTCCAGTGTGAGCTCGAGCCGATCAGCCTCGATCTTGGACAGGTCCAGCACCTCGTCGATCAGCGAGAGAAGGTGGCGTCCCGCGCGAAGGATCTGCGCCACACTCTCCTGGTCGTCGTCCCCCTGTACGTCCATCTCCAGAATCTGCGCAAACCCGAGGATCGCATTCATCGGGGTGCGCAGCTCGTGGCTCATACGGGACAGGAACTCGCTCTTGGCACGGTTCGCTCGCTCCGCTTCCTCCTTTGCCGACCGCAGCGCCTCCTCCGCCTCCTTTCGCTTGGTGATGTTGCGAGAAATGCCTATGATCCCGACGATCGCGCCCCCGGGATCGTGGCGCGGCAGCTTGGTAGTCGTGAACGTTTGGAGACCATTCGGCGACGAAAACCTCTCCTCGTAGGAGATCATCTCGCCACTGGATTTCACTTGCGCGTCGCCAGCTACGAAGGTACGGGCGAGCTCCGGCGGGAAAAGCGCCAGATCATCCTGACCGATGATCTGGTCGGCGGGCCGGCCGAACGCCCTCGCTCCAGCCGAATTGATCGGGACGTATCTGCCGTCCAGATCCTTGACGTAAATCGTATCCGGCGTGCCCTCCACGATCGAGCTGACGAGTTGGTGGCTCTCCTCCACCGCCGCCTGGGCGCGACGGCGTTCGGTGACGTCGTTCGCCACCGCCACGAATATCTTCTGCCCCTGTACCACGATGCTGTGACTATGGACCTCCACGTCGAGGAGCGTACCGTCTCGGGTGCGGTGGCAGTGCGGAATGTGAGCGCTGAAACGGTCGCCTTCGTGGGGCATGCTCACCGCTGCCAGCATCAAGGGGACCTCCTCGGGCGGCCGAATATCACGCAGCGTCAGCGCGAGGAACGCCTCGCGGCTGTAACCGTACCGATCCGTCGCGGCGCGGTTCACGTCCAGAAAGGCCAGGCTCTCCGGGTCGACCGTCCACATGGGAAAGGGGTTGTTGTCGAAGAGCTGCCGGTAAACCTCCTGGGTTTCGCGCACGCGCTCTTCGAGGATGTGGTCGCGCGTCACGTCGCGGGCGATCAGGACCACGCCGGCCTCCCTGGGATGCCGAACGGGCCGACCGTGAGCCTCCAGCATCACCCAGTCGCCGACGCGGTGCCTGGCCCGGTAGCGCAGCCGGATCTCCTCGGCGCGGCCGGCGACGACGTCTGCAAGCGCCGCGGCGAACGCTTGCCGATCGTCCGGGTGCACCAGCTCCATCATCGGTGTGCCGTTCAGGTCCTCACCGGAGTACCCCAACACCTCGCCTAGGGAAGGGCTCACCCAGCGGAAGCAGCCGTCCATGTCGAGTAGCTCCACCACGTCCGGCGAGGCATCCACGACCGCCTGGAGCGTGGCGGTGCTCCGCTCCAGCATCTGCTCCGACTCCTTCTGCCGCGTGATGTCGCGAAACGTGATCGAGAGCCCCCCGCGGGTGGGGTACCCCCGGATCTCGTACCAGGCGGCGGGCTGCTGCATGAGCGCTTCGAACGTGACCGTGACTCGCTCTCGATTTACCCGGACGAGATACTCCGACAGGAGAGCCCGATCGGCTTCCGTGAACTGCTCCCAGAGTACCCGGCCCAGCAGTTCTTCCGGTTCGGAGCCGAAGAGGTGCAGAGCGGGGCGATTGACATAGGTGAGGCGCCATGCCTCGTCGACGGCGACGAACGCGTCGGTGATGCTGTCCAGGATCTCCGCGGCCCGGCCCCGGAGGCGGCGGTCGATCAAGCTCGCGAGAATGGCGGCGGCCAGGATTCCGAGGCTGGAGAGCGCGACCGGCGCCGCGAGATCCGCCGTGCTCAAGAGGTGATGATCGCGGATCTGGCGGCCGGCCGCGGGCTCGAAAGCGGCGGCCGCCATGGCCGTGTAGTGCATCCCGGCGATCGCCAGACCCATTACGGAGCTTCCGGCGGCCTGAACCCAGGCGACGCGGTACCGCTCGTCCCGGCTATAGCGGAAGGCCAGCCAGAGCGCCGCATAGGACGCTGCGAACGCGATCGCGAGGGACGCAGCCACCAGGCCGCGATCCCAGCGGATCGTCGCGCCCATGCGCATGCTCCACATGCCGATGTAGTGCATGCCCGCGATGGCGGCCGCCATGGCGGAGGCCCCGGCGAGCAGCGACCGATATCCACCCCGGCCGCGGGCGGCCACGAAGAGCGCGAGCCCGGAGGCGAGCATCGCCGTCACGACGGACAGGACGAGAAGCGAGGGATCGTACGCCACCGGCGTGCCTGGGACCCGAAAGGCCAGCATCCCGATGAAATGCATGCTCCAGATGCCGCTACCCATCGCCACCGCACCGCCGGCCAGCCACGCTACGCGCGCCTTGCCCGACGCCAGCGAGACGCTGTACACCAGATTCAGTGCCGCATATGACGCAAAGATCGCGGTGAGAACCGAAAGCCCGACCAGAAGCGGTTCGTGATGACCGTTCACGGGTACCTGTGAGAGTTGGGATATGCGATCGGATCGAGAGCGAGATCCCCGCCGCTCGAGTCTGCCTGTACGCGGTCGTCGAGGGTGGCTTCCATGGATCCGGCCGTGGAGATGCTCAGCAAATTGCGATTTCCTGAGCGGTCGTCTGGTGGAGGAGTCGGTGCTTGCCGACGTGCGTCCGCGGGCCCATTCGCGTTACGCGCGCTGGACCCGCGGACCGCCGGCGTCCGGAGACGGGCTATCCCTCGACGCCAGCGGTGCTCAGCACCTCGTTCGTGAGCTGAAGGAACTGCTTCACGTCGATCGGTTTGGTGAGGTAGGCGCGCGCGCCCGTCATAAGAAATCTTTGAACCTGCCCGGGAGTCGCGTCCGCGCTCAGGATGATGACGGGCGTGCCGGCGGTTCGTGCGTCGGCCTGCAAGCGCAGCAGTACCTCCTCGCCCTGCAGGTCCGGAAGGTTCACGTCGAGCAGGATCAGGTCCGGGGCATGCTCGGCTGCGAGCTCGAGCCCGAGTCGGCCGTGGCCGGCGGGGATGACATTGATTTCTGGCTGGGTCGCCAGAACGCGCTCGACGAGCCTGAGGTTCGAGAGGTTGTCCTCGATGTAGAGAACCGTGCGAGCGGTAGCGGCCGGGCTCGTGTCTGTCGCCGGAATCGTGCTGCCCTCGAGCTCATAGCGCTCGAGCTCGGCCTCGGCGGTCGGAAGCTCCACCCAGAAGGTGCTGCCCTGGCCCGGCTCCGTCTCGACGCCGATTTCCCCCTGCATCGCTTCGATGAGTGCCTTGGACAGGGCCAGCCCCAGGCCCGTTCCCTCCAACCCGTTCTGCTCCGCGCCGAGACGCTCGAACGGGTGGAAGAGCTGGGCGCGCTTGTCCGCGGGAATTCCAGGCCCGGTATCCGTTACGCTGATGCGGAGGCGGTCGCCGGATCCCGTGCAGGAGATCTCGACGGAGCCCCGCTGACGATTGTACTTGATCGCGTTGGAGAAAAGGTTGAGAAGAACCTGCTTCAGCCGCTGGCGGTCGGCGCGAACGTACCTGCCGGAGAGCTCGGGGAGGGTCTTTGGCAGCGCGATGTGACGATCCCGCGCGAGCGGCCAGACGAGCCCGAGCACCTCTTCCAGCACTTCGCGAACCTGAACCGGCTCCTGGGAGAGGGGCATCCGCCCGGCCTCGATCCGTGAGATGTCGAGCACCTCGTTGATCAGGGCCAGCAGGTGCCGACCGCCCTTCAGGATCTGGTCGACGCTTTCCTGCTGGTCCGGAGAAAGGTGGTCCAGCTCGAGCAGCTGAGCGAACCCCAGGATGGCGTTCATGGGCGTGCGAAGCTCATGGCTCATGCGCGACAAGAATTCGCTCTTGGCGCTGTTCGCGATCTCCGCCAACCCGCGAGCGGCGATGTGCGCCGCTTCCGAACGCACTCGTTCGACTACCCGGCCGATCTGCGTCCCCACGTCGGTGAGCGCTTCCAGGAGCATCTGATCCGGCGGAAGCGGAACCTCCGCGAAAAACTCGAGGACCGCGACGATCTCCTCTCCCACGAGCACCGGTATGGCGGCCGCGGTGTGCAGACCGCAGTCAGCCGCGGCGCGGGCGCGGGTAAAGTCCGGGTGCCCGGAGACCTCTGAGATCCAGATCGCCTCCCCTGACGCGAGAACGCGCCCCGGCACGCCGACCCCGGGCTCCAATCGCACGCTTTCACTCGCGGCTCGAAATGTCTCGAACCGCTCTCTCTCCGCACGGCACCAGACGCGCGTGGGAACCAGATCGCCGGAATCGGCGCTGGCGATGTACGCGTGCCCGACGATGAACCGCGTGCGGGTGCAGACGTGCTGTATCACCTCCTGCGTGACCTCTTCCAGCGTCACTGCC
>JAHWJV010000292.1 GCA_019348265.1 Gemmatimonadota bacterium | reverse complement strand
AGACGATGATCCCGCCGACGTCGCGCAGGCGGAGCTGACGAGCGATCTCTCGCGCTGCGTCCATGTTGGTGCGCAGGATCGTCTTCTCCGGGTCCTTCTTGCCGGTGTAGCGGCCGGTGTTCACGTCGATGGAAACGAGCGCCTCCGTCGGCTCGATGATGATGTAGCCGCCGGACGGGAGCGCCACGCGGCGCTGGAAGGCTTCCTGGATCTCCGACTCGATCTCGTACGCGTCGAAGAGCGGAAGCGGATCCTGGTACAGGTGCACGCGCTCGGTCAGCGACGGGTCCACGCTCTCGAGGTACTGCTTGACCTCCTCGTGAACGGCCGGGTTGTCGATGGTCAGGGAGTCCACCTTGACCGAGAAGAGGTCCCGGATGATCCCCTTGGTGAGGTTTGCCTCGCGATGGATCACCGAGGGCGCGCGCGCGCGGGCGGAGCGGCGCTGGATCTGCTTCCAGATGCCGAGCAGCGACGTCAGCTCGCGTTGAAAGGTCTCCCGGGTGAGCTCCTCGCCGACCGTCCGCACGATGATGCCGCCGGAGTTCGCCGGCAGGATCTCGCGGGCCAGAGCGCGCAGGCGCGACCGCTCCTCGCGGTCCTCGATCTTCCTGGAGACGCCGACGTGATCCGACTGCGGCATGTAGACGAGGAAGCGGCCCGGGAGCGAGATGTGCGCGGTGACCCGCGGCCCCTTGGTGCTGATCGGCTCCTTGGAGACCTGCACCAGGATGTCCTGTCCCTTCTGGATAAGGTCCTGGATGGCGGGGTAGCGCTTCGGGCGCCGCTTCCCTGCCTCGTCCCCTCCGTCCTCCGCGGCGGGCTCCTCCGCCGGCGGCGTTCCCTCGTCCTCGGTGCCCTCGTCCTCTGTCGCCACGTCGGAGACGTGAAGGAAGGCGGCCTTCTCCGTTCCGATATCGACGAAAGCAGCCTGGATGCCGGGGAGCACCGCCTCGATCTTACCCAGGTAGATGTCGCCCACGATCCGACTGGAATCGGGCCTCTCCACGAGAAGCTCGACGAGGACATCGTCCTCGAGGATCGCGACGCGCGTCTCCTCGCTGGTGGTGCTCATCAGGATCTCACGCTTCATCGCCGCCCCTCCCCCGGCACGGCGGCCCTGTGAGGGGTCGGCCGTTCGTGCTATCACTTTCCTTTACGATTGATCTCATTCGCCTCCCGGCGCGTGTCCATGAAGTTCCCGAATCAGCGACCGGGCGATGATCAGGCGCTGAATCTCGCTCGTTCCCTCGCCGATCTCGCAGATCTTGGCGTCGCGCATCATTCGTTCGACGGGATACTCCTTGGTGTATCCATAGCCGCCATGAATCTGCACCGCCTGGGTCGTGACCCGCATCGCGAGCTCGGACGCAAAGAGCTTGGCGATCGACGCCTCTCGCCCGTAGGGCTTTCCAATCTGCTTGAGCCACGCGGCGTGGTAGACGAGATGCCTCGCCGCCTCGATGCCCGTCGCCATGTCGGCGAGCATGAACTGGATGCCCTGAAAGTCGGAGATGGGCTTGCCGAACTGGTGCCGCTCCGCCGCGTACTTCACCGACTGCTCGAACGCGCCCTCGGCGATGCCCAGCGAAAGCGCGCCGATGCCGATGCGGCCGGCGTCCAGCGTCTTCATGAAGTTGATGAAGCCCATCCCCACTTCGCCCAGCACGTTCTCGTCGGGGACGAAGGCGTTCTCGAACACCAGCTCGCGCGTGTCGGAGACGCGCCACCCCATCTTGTCCTCCTTCTTCCCTGCCCGTACGCCTTCGGTGAAGGGGAGCTCGTCCGAGTGGCCCACTCCGAGCTCCCGCACCGTCTCGATGTCGGTGGAAGGCTTCGCCACGAGGAAGGACGTGATGCCATGGGTGCCCTGCTCCCGGTCGGTCACCGCCGTTATCACGAAGACCTCACCGACACCGGCGTGAGTGATGAAGATCTTGCTGCCGTCTATCACGTAGCCGCCGGCGACCTTACGCGCGACCGTCTGAGTCCCGCCCGCGTCCGAGCCAGCGCCGGGCTCTGTCAGCCCGAACCCGCTTAGAACCTGGCCGGCTGCGAGGATCGGGACGAAGCGCTCGCGCTGCTCCTGAGTCCCGAAGGTGACGATCGGCGATGTCCCGAGCGTCGTGTGCGCGGAGACCGTGATGGCGTGTGAAGCGTCTACCCTGGCCAGCTCGTGGATGACGATCACGTAGCTGAGGTAGTCCATCCCGGCGCCGCCGAGCTCTTCCGCCCACGGGATGCCGAAAAGCCCGAGCTCGCCCATCTTCTTGACGTTCGCCCAGGGAAACTCCGATTTCTGGTCCAGCTCGCCCGCTACGGGCGCGATCTCGTTGCGGGCGAAATCGCGTACCAGGTCGCGGATCAGATAATGGTTCTCGTCGAAGTAGCGTTCCATGGGGGCGGACAACAGGCAAGAGCGTGGCCGTTCCTGCTGGAATCTACCGCTTCGCAAAATATGCGGAAAGGGAATGGCAGCTGTTTACGACCCGCTCTCGCGGAGGGCAGCGAGGAGCGCTGAGCCGTACTTCGCGACCTTGGCCGGGCCGATGCCAGGAACGTCGAGGAGCCCCTCTTCGTCGCTCGGGAGGCGAGCCGCGAGCTCGCCGAGCGTGCGGTCGGTGAGAACGCAGTAGGCGGGTATGGCGGCCTTGCGGGCGAGGTCGGATCGGAGGGATCGGAGACGCTCGAACACGGGCCCGGTTGTCACGGGCGCGCGGCCGGGGACAGCTGGCTCCGTCGAGCGAGTGGAAGCCCGGCCACGAGGGGACCCAACACGAACGCTCTTCTTCCGCGCGGAGACCGCCTCTTTCGTCGTGGACGTTCCCAGGCAATGATCGCAGGCGCCGCACTCATCCATGGCGGCGGGGTCGCCGAAATAGCGCAGGACGTACCCGCGCCGGCACCCCTCGACGTAGGCGTAGCCCTGCATCTTCTGGAGCTTCTTCAGCTCGCGCTCGCGGCGGGCGTCGACGCCGCGCCAGTCCACCGGCAGCGCGTCGAGCGGAGAGCGCCGGTCGAGAAGCTGGACCCCCTCGCCGTCGAGCGACGGAAGCCATTCCAGGAAGCCGCCCGCCTGGAGCGCGTCGAGGAGGTCACCGGCGCGATCCCGCCCACCGGCGAGCTGCGCCAGCGTTCGCCACTCCACGTCGACGCCATCGTACACGGCGTCGCCGCCGGCGGCGCGCCAGAGACCGCGCAGGAAGCGAAGCTCCTCCGCACGCTCGGGCGCGCCGAGCTCGCGCGTGATGCGCGCGGGAGTCGCGATCAGGCGGATCCGCATCGGGCCCGGCGTAGCGCTCAGCAGCCGCACGATCCCGTAGTCCTCCAGGATGCGCAGCGCGGATAGCACCTGGCGCTCTACCTTAGGGCCGCCGAGCGAGCGGGCGAGATCGGCGAGCGGCAGGTAGACGGCGCCGTCCGTGCCCGCGCGCTCCCGCAGTCCCTTCACCACCGACTCGATGGTCTTCCTCGGCGGATAGGTCTGCTCGATGAAGAACTCGTGGGTGAAGCGATCGGAGTAGGCGTGTAGAAGGACGCAATCGGCGGGGCCTCCGTCGCGGCCGGCGCGCCCGCCCTCTTGATAATAGGCCTCCAGGCTCCCCGGCATGTTGTAATGGACGACTACGCGGACGTCGGGCTTGTCGATACCCATCCCGAAGGCATTCGTCGCCACCACCACCCGCGCGTCGCCGCTCATGAAGGCATTCTGCACCCGCTTACGATCGACGTCCGACAGGCCAGCGTGGTAGCCGACGGCAGGGATGCCGACGCCGGAGAGTAGCGCCGTGAGAGCGTCGACGTTCTTTCGAGTCGAGGCGTACACGACCGCGGATCCCTCGCGCCCCCGCAGCAGCTGCAGGAGGAGCCGATCCTTCTCCGAATCGTTTTTCGCCCGCATGACGTGCCAGGCGAGGTTCCGGCGATCGAACCCGGTGACTACGACGTTGGGATCGCGCAGCGAGAGCTGCTTCTCGATGTCGCGGCGGACCTCCGGCGTTGCGGTCGCGGTGAGCGCCGCGACGGGCGGGTTGCCAAGCGTGACGCGTACCTCGCCGATGCGCAGGTACGACGGCCGGAAGTCGTGCCCCCACTGCGAGACGCAGTGCGCCTCGTCCACAGCCAGCAGCGAGACGTTCAGGCGGGCGATGCGCTCGCGGAAGGCGGGTGCCTCGAAGCGCTCGGGCGCGACGTACAGGAGACGCACCTCCCCGCGCTCCACCTGCTGCAGGCGCGCCTGCATCTCCGTCGAGCTGAGCGACGAGTTCAGGAATGTCGCGGGGAAGCCGATCTCGTCGAGCGTGTCGACCTGGTCCTTCATCAGCGAGATCAGGGGCGAGACTACCACCGTGACGCCCGGCAGCAGCATGGACGGCACCTGGTAGCAGACGCTCTTGCCCCCGCCGGTGGGCATGATGGTGAGCGTGTCCCGCCCTTGCAGGATGGCTGAGATGGCACTCGCCTGACCGGTGCGGAAGTCGTCGTATCCCCAGTGCCGGCGCAGAATCTGGCGCGCCTCCTCCATTCGATCGCCGCTACCCATTCCCCAGCCGAGCGCTCCCGTTCCTGTTGATCCGCATGGTCATTTCACCCAGCGCCGTTACACGAGCGTGCGAAAAGAGGTCCCTCGCCTACCTGAAAAATAGGGGTCGCGGGAAGTCACCGGGACCGCGTGTGACGCCACCGGCAGCACGTCAGGCGATCTGGCCGAAGGAGCAGCGATGCAACCCGGCTCACCCGCTACCGCGTGAGGCGGTAGATCAGGATCGCCGCGCGCTTGGCCTGCGCGGAGAGCGAGTCGAGGTTCACGGTTTCCTGAGTGGTATGGGCACCGGAGCCGAGGGCTCCCAGCCCGTCCATGGCCGACTCGACGAGGGGGGCGACGAACGACACATCCGCGGCGCCGCGGCTGCCG
>JAHWJV010000291.1 GCA_019348265.1 Gemmatimonadota bacterium | reverse complement strand
GACGGGACCCTGTACGTTGCCGACATGTACCGCGGGATCATCCAGCACCTGACGTACATCACCGGCTATCTGAACCAGCAGATCGTTAACCGCGGGCTGGAGCAGCCGACGGGGCTCGGGCGCATCTATCGGATCGTGCACACCAGCACGACGCCCGCCCCGAAGCCGCGCCTCGGGTCGCGGCGGCCTGCGCAGCTGCTCGAGTACCTCTCCCACGCGAACCAGTGGCATCGGATGACGGCGCAGCGGCTCATCGTTGAGCGCGGCGACGCTTCCGTAGCGCCCGCGCTGCGCAAGCTGGTTCGCTCCGCCAGGGATGACCGCACCCGTCTGCACGCGCTCTGGACGCTGGACGGGCTGCGGCAGGCGGATGCGGCGACCGTTCAGGCGGCGACGGCCGACGCGTCGCCGTACGTCCGGGCGGCGGCCGTCCGTATCGCGGAGCCGTGGATCGCGCAGCCGCAGAACGCGGTACGCTCGACGGTGAATGGGCTGGTGAACGACACGATGCCGCAGGTGCGCCGTCAGCTCGCCGCTTCGTTCGGCGAGTTGCCCATTGCGGAGCGCGAGGAGGCGCTGTTCGCGATCGGCTCGCGGTACGGCGATGATCCGGTGGTCGCGGACCTGATCGTGACCGGCGTCCCGGGACGCGAGGTCCAGCTGCTGGAGCGCCTGCTCTCCGCTATCCCGGCGCAGAGCGCCCACCGCGCCATGCTGGTGCGCTAGCTCGCGGCTGCGGTCGCTCGGAGCAGGAACGCAGCCGCCGTGGAGCGCATCCTCGCGCTCGCCGCCGACGCCCGCACCCCGCGCGCGGAGCGGCTCGCGATCCTGGACGTGGTCGCACCGGCGGTCGGGGGGCAGGGTGGTGGAGGCGGTGGAGGCGGCGGAAACGCCGGTGCTGCCACCCTCGAGCTCGCCGCTGCACCGGCGGCGCTCATCGCGCTCGCCGAGAGCCCCGATACGGCCCTGAGCGCGCGAGCGCAGCGGGCGCAGGCGGTGGTGAGCTGGCCGGGCAAGCCGAGGCCCGCCGGGCCGGTCGTCCGCCCGCTCACCGCGGAAGAGCAGGTCCGCTTCGCTGCGGGACAGCAGCAGTACACGGTCACCTGCGCCGCCTGCCACCAGGCCAGCGGCGAGGGGATTCCCGGGCTGGCCAGGACTCTCGTCGGCTCGCGCTGGGTCCTCGGAAATCCCGCGCAGCTGATCCGCATCGGGCTGCACGGCAAGGAGGGCGAGATGCTGATGCCGCCCGTGGGCGGAGCGCTCAGCGACGAGCAGCTCGCGGCCGTGCTCACCTACATCCGCCGCAGCTGGGGCAACGTGGCCAGCCCTGTGAGCCCCACGGAGGTCCGCGAGGTGCGCGGCGCCACCTTCGGCCGGTCCCGCCCGTGGACCGAAGGCGAGCTCGCCCGCGTCAGCCGTTAGCGTGACGGTGAAGGCTGCCGTCCGACGACCGACGCTGTGGTCGCCGGGCGGCGTCCCGCATCGCCGCAGGAGATCCGTTTTGCACTCCCACCACCAACGAACCGAGACATGCGCCAACGGGTCGCCTTCGCTCTGCCGCTCGCGCTGGCGGCCATGACCGCCCTCGCCGACGCCACATCAGCTGCCGCACAGCACCGGTCCGTCCGCTTCATGACCGTCGACCCGGGTCACTTCCACGCGTCTCTGGTCCACAAGGAGATGTATCCGCAGGTCTCGCCGCAGATCGACATCTACGCGCCCCTCGGCTGGGACCTGAGCGAGCACCTGACTCGCCTCTCCGCGTACAACCTCCGGGCGGAGCGCCCCACCGGCTGGCTCGCCGAGATCCACACGGGTCCGGACTTTTTCGAGCGGATGCTGCGGGAGCGGCCCGGCAACGTGGTGGTGCTGTCCGGCCGCAACAGCCGCAAGATCGAGTACGTGGAGCGGTCGGTAGGGGCGGGGCTGCACGTGCTCGCCGATAAGCCGTGGATCGTGCGCGCGGAGGACCTGCCGCGCCTGGAGGCCGCGCTCGCGCGCGCTGCCGCGTCCGGGGTGGTGGCGTACGACATCATGACCGAGCGGTACGAGATCACCAACGAGCTGCAGCGCGAGCTGGTGAACGACCCCGCCGTCTTCGGCCGCATCGCGACGGATACGCCGGAAGACCCGGCGGTGCAGATGACCAGCGTGCACTACATCCTGAAGACGGTTTCCGGGGCACCGCTGCGGCGCCCCACCTGGTTCTTCGATCCGCGCGAGCTCGGTGAGGCGCTGGCCGACGTCGGCACGCACCTGGTCGACCTCTCCATCTGGACGCTGTTCCCCGAGACGGCGCTCGACTATCAGCGCGACGCGGCCGTGGTCTCAGCCAACCGGTGGCCCACCGCGCTGACTCGCGCGCAGTTCAGCCGCGTCACCGGCGAACCGACATTCCCCGCCGCGCTCGCGCAGTGGACGAGTGGCGACACCTTGAACTGCGCCTGCAACACGCGCGTCGTCTACGCCCTGCGCGGGACGCACGTGAAGCTCGACGTGCTCTGGGGAACGGAAGCGACGCACGGCGACACGCACGAGGCCATCTACCGCGGCGACCGGGCCCGGGTGGAAGTGCGGCAGGGGGAGGCGGAGCGCTGGCGTCCCGAAGTGTACGTGGTACCGAATCGCCCGGCGCAGAAGGCCGAAGTGCTCGCGGCGCTGAATCGCAGGGTCGCGGCCCTGCAGGCGAAGTGGCCAGGGGTGGCGGTGGAGGACCGCGGTGACCGCTTCCTGGTCGTGGCGCCGGACCGCTACCGTCTCGGGCACGAGTATCACTTCTCGGAGGTGACCGCCCGCTTCCTCGAGTATCTCGCCCAGCCCGCCACGATGCCCGCATGGGAGCGGCCCAACATGCTTACCAAGTATTTCATCACCACGCGCGGCACCGACCTGAGCCGCGCCACCCGGTGATGACCCGAACTCCCCCCGCGCCGGTCACCTCCACGGAATGATGATGAGGCGGATCAACACCCGCGCGTTCCACCGCGCGACGCGCTCGACCTCCAGGGAGATCAACCGGCAGATCGTGCTCAACCTGGTACGGGAGCATCAGCCCGTCTCCCGGGCCGACCTCGCCAGGAGGATGAACGTCGCGCGCGGGATGGCCGGCTCGCTGGTTCGCGAGCTCCTGGTCGAAGGCTCGCTGGTCGAAGGAGCGGTCTCGGACGTGCCGCGCGGTCGAAAGCCGGTGATGCTCTACGTCCGCACGCAGGACCGCCTCGCCGTCGCAATCGACGTGCGCTTCAGCCGCACTTACGTGATGCTCACGGATTTCGCGGGTACGCAGGTCGCCCTGGAGACCTTCGACACCCTCTTCTGCCCGACGGATCTGGTGGAAGAGCTGACGCGGCGGGTGAACCGGCTGGTCGAGACGTACGCCGCGCTCGGGTCGGTCGAGGGGGTGGGGGTGGTGGTGCCCGGGATGGTGGACCGGGACGGCCGCGTCCTCTACGCCCCGCAGCTCGGCTGGCGCCAGGTCGACATCCGCGACGCGCTCGCCGCGGGGACCGGGCTGCCCGTCCACATCGAGAACGCTTCCACCGCGTGCGCCATCGCCCAGATGTGGCTCGTCCGCAGGGCGGGCGACAGTGCGGCCGACTTCGTCTACGTCAACATTTCCGATGGCGTCGGCGTCGGCGTGGTGGTGAACGGGCAGCTGGTGCGCGGCCACGGCCATACCGCCGGGGAGTTCGGTCACATCCCGATCGATCCGCGAGGCCCGCGCTGCGTTTGCGGCTCCGTCGGCTGCTGGGAGACCTTCACCTCGAACATCGCGACGCTGACCCGCTACCTCGGACGCGAGCCATCGGCGGCGGAGAGCCGGCAGCTGCTGCACGAGCAGGAGCTCACCATCGTGGAGCTGATCGCCCGCGCGCGCGGCGGCGACGAGCGCGCGCTGGAGTCGCTTCTCGAGACCGGGCGCTACATGGGCGTCGGCCTGGCGATGATCGTGAACGCGCTGAACCCGGCGCGGATCATCGTCGGCGGCGAGATCACGGCGGCCTGGGATCTGATCCAGCAGGAGCTCGCCGACGTCGTGGCGGCGCGCGCGCTCACCCCGGCCGCTGCCGAGACGCACATCACCCCGGAGCAGACCAGCGATCACCCGAGGCTCCGCGGAGCGACCGCGCTCGTGGCCGCTCCCCTCTTCGCCGCACCGCAGGTGGCGTAGCCGTCCTGAGGAAGCACTCGAGACCCGAGCTCCCGGACGACATTGTCTTCACATTCCGCTACGGCGTCCATGCTTCGCATCATCTCGAGACGTTCAGCCGCCTGGAAGCTCGCCGTCGTGACGGGGCTCTGCCTCTGTGGGGCCGCTGCCTTCCCGATCCCGCAGAACGCGGCGCCGGACGAGACCCGCTTCACCAAAAAGGTGCTGGTGGACGGGCTCGACGAGCCGTTCCAGATCGAGTTCGACTCGCGAGGGCGCGTCTACTGGATCGAGCGGTCCAGCGGCAACGTGAAGCGGTTCGACGAGGCGACGGGCGAGCTGACGTTGCTGGGGAAGATCCCGACCACGGTGGTCGCGGAAGGTGGTCTGCTGGGCATCCTGCTGGACCGGGCTTTCGACACCAGTCGCCAGATCTACTTCTACTACACCTTCGTCGCGGACGGCGGAAGGGTGCGCGAAGGGCGCCTCTCTCGAGCCACGCTCGGCCGCGGTGACCGACTCGACATGGCGTCGGAGGTCGTGGTGCTGCGCTGGCCGGTGGACACCAGCGGCCACCTCGCCGGTGGGATGACCTGGGACGCGGCCGGCAACCTGTACCTCGCGGTCGGCGACAACTCCGCGCCGAGCCAGTACGGCCCCTTCCGGTTCACCGCGCCGGGCGGCGCGGGGCAGGACGTGCTGCGCACGTCGGCGAACACCAACGATCTCCGCGGGAAGATCCTGCGGATCCGGCCACGACCGGATGGGACCTAC
>JAHWJV010000290.1 GCA_019348265.1 Gemmatimonadota bacterium | reverse complement strand
GCCCCGGCGATCTCGAACTCCACGAACTCGTCCTCCTCGCCCGCCACCACGTCCGCGCCGGCCCGAAGCAGCAGGTCCGTCGCTCTGGGACCGTACACTCCAATCGCGCCCATCTGCTCCGCCACCTCCCAGCGAGCGAACATCGGCGGCACGAACTTCTTGAAATGCTCGGTCGTCCCCGCGAGAGCCTCGCGCGGTACATCGATGAGCAGCTCGGTCGCCCCCGCGCGCTCGACCTTGAAGGCGCGTAGGTCCGCGATCATCCGGCCTTTCGGCGTCAGCATGGCGGCATACACGCCGTGGCCCGGCGCCGCGCCGACCAGATCGTTGGTGAGCAGCCCGTGAAGCATCTTCGCCGGGTCGCGCCCCCACATCCGAAGCTGCGCCCGGTCCGACCGATCGACGATCCCGGCCGCTCCGCGGACAGCCGCGTACTCGCCCACCCCCGAGCCGTACCGCCAGGGAACCTGCACTCCCGCCAGCTCCGCGAAGTTCGCCTCGAGCGCCTCGTGCCGCGAGCGCAGAGATGATTCCGTCACCCCCCTGAGCCCTGGCAGAGCTCGCGTAGCCTCGCCTCCGCTCCTTCCAGCTCCCGCACCGCGCGCCGCACGTCCGCCGTCGATGCCGCGTTCGGCAGCTCGATCTTGATCTCGCCCCCACCTTCGCGAGGGAGGTAGATCAGCGTCATCTTCCATCCCTCCACCCCCGTCGCTTTGCGGGCGACCAGATCCACACTGTACTCCGTTCCGCCGCATTCAAGGCGATTCGCGAGCCGATGCTCCTTCCAAGAGGAGCTCCGCGACATGGCCATAAGCCCGTCTCCCGATTGTGGTGTTTGCCCGTCCCGCACGCCCTGGGTCCGGAGTTGCTCGGACGCGGCAGAGCGCGCATCTTGCAGGCATCCCGCCTCCGGCGGCGGAGCCCGTTTGGCTGAAGAATCCAGCGACCCCGCCGAGCGCGCTGGGAAGATAGTACCGGTCTACAGATCCTCCAACTCGATTCGTTTTATGCAGCCTTCGTTGCCGCTCTGGTTGCAGCCGCTCCCGCCAGAGCTCCGTCGGCGCCTCGAGCTCGCCGAGGCCACGGCACGGGAAGCCCGGCTCGACACGCACGCGCAGCAGGCGCTGCACCTCGTGGCGGTGCTCGCCCCGCGCATGCCGTTCGACGAGGCCGTGGAGCGCTACATCGATATCATGGGCCTGATGGGCGAGGAAGCCGAGACGGTCCACACCCGCACCCTGGTCGCCCTCGGCGAGACCGCGATCGGGACCGATCTCGCCAGGGAGCGCCATCGCACCGGCTGGGGCCTCGATTGGCGCTACGCTACGCCTCTCGGCGCCGTCCGCTTCGTCCGCCGCAAGATGCGCCGGGGCGCCGAAGAGGATCTCTGGATGGAGCTCTCCGCCGCGCGCGCCGAGGAGGCGCTCATCCGCTCCCACATGAAGCACGCCATGGGGTTCGTCAGGATCCTGCAGGATTTCGCGCCCCCCACGCGTGCGGTCTCCCTCTTCCTGGATCAGCTCGAGATCCCGGCGGCCAGAGCCCGCACCGTCTACCAGCGCGTGCTCGCGCGCGTCGCCGAATCGGAGCTCCCCCGCCTCCTGCAGGAAGGTGAGTCGGCCCCCGCTCTCACCCCTACCCCGCGCCAGGGGCGCTCTCGCCGGCCCTAGCCCCTCGGCCGGCGAGCATATCTCTTGCAAAAGTGCGGTGTCGCCGCCGCGGAGCGCACCCAGCCCTCCGCCGCTCGGCTCGTTGAACCGGTGCCCGATGCGCTCGGGCCGTCTTACCTCGGAGTGATCCCCCGGATGGCATACTCGAACTGGTCAAACCCCGGGAATTCCCGGTTCTCGGCCCTGATGGGCGCGCTGCTCCTCAGCTCCGCGTTGCTCGTCGCCTGCGGAGGCGATGAAGATGCGGCCAGCGAAGCCGGTGCGGCTGATACCGCCGCCGTGGCCGATTCCGCCGGTGCCGGCGGCGGCGCCGCGCTCAGCGCCGACGACGAAGGCCCCAAGTCCGGCCTCTCCCCGAATGAGCTCGGCGAGATCCTCGTCCTGGAGTATCATCGCACGGGTGAGCCCGAGGGCGAGTTCGTGCGCAAGGCGGCCAATTTCCAGAAGGACCTGGACTCGCTCTACGCCGCCGGCTTCCGCCCGGTGACCATGCGTCAGGTCCTCGAGGGCGACATCGATATTCCCGCTGGCACCTCGCCAGTCGTATTCACCATCGACGACGCCTCCCGCGGGCAGTTCTACTACCGGCCCGACGGCAGCATCGATCCCAACACGATGGCGGGGATGTGGGATGCCTTTGCCAAGAAGAACCCCGGCTGGCGCAACGGCGCCGTCTGGTGCGTCCTCCCCGCCGCCGCGCACCCGTCCAACTTCTTCGGCGAGACGCCGGACCGGGAGACGCCGAGAGAGCAGCGCGAGGCCACCATCAAGAAGAAGGTCGATTACCTGGTGCAGAACCGCCACGAGATCTGCAACCACACGCTCTATCACGCCCGGCTGGACCAGGCCAGCAGCGACGCCCAGGCCCAGGAGTGGATCGGGCGCGGCGAGGATTCGATCAAGGTGTATCTCCCGGCGGACTACGACATCGTCACCTTCGCGCTTCCACTCGGCATGTGGCCGAAGACGCGCTCGCTCGCCTGGAAGGGCACCTGGCCGGGACGCGCGGGGCAGAATCGGGCGGTCAACTACGAGTACGGCGCCGTGCTCGAAGTCTCCGGCGACGCGAACCCATCGCCCTTCGACGTGGAGTTCGACCCGCGATCGGTCGACCGCTTCATCGTCGGCCCCGGCCGGCTGGAACGGCAACTGGCGGCATACCGTACCAATGGCGCGAACCGCTACGTATCCGACGGCGATCCGAACGTGATCTCGGTTCCGCAGTCTCTCGCGACCCGCGTGGATCGGAACCGCTGGAAGGGTAAGGAAGTGAAGGTGGTGCAGGGCGCCGCCCCTGCGGCGAAGGACAGCGCCGCTCGCTGAGGGCGCGGAGGGGAACGGAACAAGGGGGTCCGCGACCGTGTCGCGGACCCCCTTGCTTCACCCGCTAAAGGCTCAGGCGTCGACGCGCTGCGCCTGGGCCTCGGCCGTGTTCGCCTGCGCCGGCGTCGCCATCGCGGGCGACGTCGGGTTCGCCAGGATGCTCGGCTCATCGAGCCCGTTCAGCGAGCGCTTGAAGTCGCGGATCCCCTTACCCATCCCCGCAGCGACCTCCGGCAGGCGCTTCGCGCCGAACAGCATGAGCATTACGGCGAAGATCATCACGAGCTCGCCAAATCCAAGTCCGAACGGCATGGGCTCTCCTTGCGATATGAAGTGGACGCGGAACGGAACGACCGATCATCCCCAACACGAGCAGGCTCGTCCCCGCACGTGCATATACCCAACCAACTCTACAAGGTGCCAGGTTGCATCTCGCGCTGGGATGTCGACGTGCGGTAAATATATACTGAAAAAGGGGATAGCACAACGGGACGCATGTCTTTCCTTCCGTCGCCCGCGCCGCGTTCCGTCACCCTTTCGTTCCGCTGCACCTCGGCCTGCTGGCCATGCTCCGACTCCCGTCGCAGGTCGCGCACGCGTGCCCCGACCAGAGCCAGCCGGCCTCCCAGTTCCGCGCGTTCGTGATCTCCGCGTCCACAGGTTGCCGGCTGCCGTCCCCGCCCGCAAGGGTTTCCGGACTGTAAACACGTTGCCTGCCATCCGCTCATCTCTCGCAGTTGGAAAAGGCAGGCGGGACAAGCGGCATGCCCTGCAACGGGCGCCGCGCCAGCAGGACGGCGCCCACGATCGATCATGGGATGGCTGCCACCCCCAGCCCCGCCGCCCGGCCGGTCGCCCACGCCCAGGCGAAGTTGTACCCACCGATCGGGCCGAACGCGTCCAGCACCTCACCGCACAGGTACAGCCCCGGCTGGATCCGGCTCTCCGTCGTGCGCGGGTCGACTTCTGACAGAGCAACCCCGCCTCCCGTCACCTCCGCTTTCTTGTATCCCTCGTCGCCCGTCCACGGGAGGGGGTAGCGTGCGAGCAGCTCGACGATTCGCGCCCGCTCTTCACGGCGAAGCTGTGCGAGTGTCCGGTTGAACGCCACTCCGGCCTCCTCCAGCAGCCGGTCCGCCAGGCGGTCGGGAAGCCTTCGCCGCAGCAACGCCGCGACCAGCGTATCCCCTCCAGCAACGAGCAGGGCTTCCCACGCCTGCGCCTCCACTTCCGTCCACTGCACGAGGATCGGCTGAGGCTCGCCCCGCCGGCGCGCCTCCACCGCCAGGTGGGATACGTTCAGGACCGATGGTCCGCTGTAGCCGCGGTGGGTGATCAGGAACCCGCCGGAGGTCGTGAAGCTCCCTCGCCCGAGCGGAGCCGTGAGCCGCACCGGAAGCGAGACCCCCGCGAGCGCTGCGTGCGGGTGGGGATTGGCCGTGAGCGGCGTAAGCGCGGGATACGTGTCGTGGATCGTGTGCCCCAGCGCGCGCGCGATCCGAAGGCCCAACCCGTCACTTCCCGTCTGCGGGACCGAAAGCCCGCCAGTAGCGATCACCACCGCACTCGCCAGCACCGGCGGCCCGCTCTCGGTGTGTACATGCCAGCCGCTCCCCGCCCGCGAGAGGCCGGTCACGGCATTCTGCATCCGGAGGTCCACACCGACTTCCCTCGCGTGCCCGACCAGCGCGTCGCGTACGTCGCGCGCGCGGTTCGAAACCGGGAAGAGCTTTCCGCTCTCCGGCTCGAGCGCCAGCTCGACTCGGAGGACATCCTCGAAGAAGGCGCGCTGCTGCGCCAGTGGCCACGAACGCAGCATCTTCTTCAGCGTGTTCGGCGAGGACGCCGTCACATACTGCTCCGGGCTCAGCTCGGAGGGCAGCACGTTGCAGCGGCCGCCCCCGCTGATCAGGATCTTCCGTCCGCCGTCCGCGCTCC
>JAHWJV010000028.1 GCA_019348265.1 Gemmatimonadota bacterium | reverse complement strand
GCGGCGCCAGGAAGCCCTGCACGTTCTGGAGGTAGTCGTAGAGCCCCGTCGTCCTTTCCGAGATCACCTTCATGACCGGAACCCAGAGCATCCCGAAGACGACCACGACCCCGGTCGCGATTCGCCCCACCCGCACGAGGGTACGCTCCGGCTGCCCCGGCTTCAGCTTCTCGTAGATGTCGACGGTGAAGAGCGTCGCGCACGAGTTGAAGAGCGAGGCGAGCGAGCTCATCAGGGCGGACAGGAGACTGCCGACCACCAGGCCGCGGAGACCGACCGGAAGAAGGCTGGTGACCATGGTCGGGAAGACCATGTCGCCGAGGAGCTCGCCGTTCGGCCCGGTGGGGATGCGCATCAGCCCCTTCTGGTGCAGGGCGTAGCCGATCATTCCCGGGACGAGGAAGATGAAGATCGGCATCACCTTCAACACCGCACCGAAGAGCGCGCCGCGCCGCGCGTCGACCATGGAGCGCGCGGCGAGCGTGCGCTGCACGATGTACTGATCGGTGCACCAGTACCAGATGCCCACCACGGGCGACGCGATCATCACGCCGAGCCACGGGAAGTCCGGATCCGAGTTCGGCCGCCAGAGCGCGAACTGGCGCCCATTCTCGCTCAGGATGCTCTGCATCTCGCCCCACCCGCCGAGCTTCATGAGGCCGAAGGCGGTGATGAACACGGACCCGAGCAGCAGCAGCACCGTCTGCAGCACCTCGGTGTACACGACGGCGCGGAGACCCCCGAAGATGGTGTAGATGCCGGTCAGGATCACGGTGGAGAAGGCGCCGACCCAGAAGGCGTTGTCGGGGGAGCCGAAGACGTCGGGGAGTAGCGCCCGGAAGACGACGGCGCCGGCGTATACCGTCACCGATACCTTGGTGAAGACGTAGGCGATGAGGGAGACTATCGAGAGCACCCAGCGGGTCCGCTCGTTGAAGCGCCGCTCCAGGAATTCGGGCATGGTGAAGACGCCCGACCGGTAGTAGAAGGGCACGAAGACCCAGGCGAGGAGCAGGATGATCCAGGCGTGTAGCTCCCAGTGCGCCTGCGCCATTCCGTTCAGCGCGCCGCTCCCGGCGAGTCCCACGATGTGCTCGGAGCCGATGTTGGACGCGAAGAGCGAGCAGCCGACCGCGAGCCAGCCTACGTCGCGCCCGGCCAGGAAGTAGTCTTCGGTCGTGGAGGTGCGTCGTGAGGACCACCAGACGATCCCGATGATGGCGACGAAGTAGACCGCGATGATCGACCAGTCGATGAGCGTCATGGGAGATGATGGGGGAAGGAGAACGGGAGGCCGCGGTCAGAGTGCGGCGTTCAGATCCATCTGAGCTCGGGAGCCGCGCCGATCTCGCCGATCTCGGCGGCCAGTCGGTAGAAGGTGCGCAGCCCCTCGAGCATGGGCGCGTCGAGCTCGAAGGAGAGGTCGGCCCAGTAGCTCTCGAGCATGTCGGCCGGGAGGCCGAAGCGGCTCGCGTAGCGAACGGCCAGCGCCTGTCGATTCTCCCGGCCGTACAGGCGCGACTCCAGAAGGGTAGCATGCAGCGTCGCCAGCGCAGCGGTGTCGGCGGATGCCGCTTGCCAGACCGCGAAGGCGAAGGGGAGCCCGGTGTGGCGCCACCACTCCTCGCCGAGATCGGCTCGTGCGTCCGCTGCGGGGTAGAGATCGGGCCGCAGCGCGACGTCGCCGATGAAGAGCGCTGCCGCCGCGCCGAGGGCGAAGGGATCTTCGCGGGCCTGGTCGAACCAGAAGAATTCGGTGACGGCACCCCACCGGTGTCGCAGCAGGATCTTGAGCAGCACCACCGACGTGGCGGACGCCGTCGGCAGCGCGACGCGCTGCCCATCCAACTCCGCGATCGGGCGGTCCGAGAGAAGCTGGATGCTGCGGACGGGTCCGCGGGAGCCGATTACCAGGTCGGGGAGGAGTCGGTAGCGGCTGGCGTAGCGCGCGTACTCGATGCTGGAGCAGGGCGCCACGTCGATCGCTCCGCGCTCGAGGAGCTCGTTGAGGTGCGACGGGATCCCCTCCACGATGCGCGGATCGCCCGACCGTGGGCGATCGATCAGGCGCGCATGCACCGGGAAGCAGTTGCTGTAGACGATGTGCCCCAGGCGCAGCGTCCCCGCCTCCTCCTCACCTTCCCGCGTCACGCCGCGCCTGCCGACAGTCGCTGCTGCTGCATCGGCGCAAGGTCGCAGGTAGGTAGCGGGGGCGCAAGGAAGCTGAAGAGTGTCAGTCTTCGGTCTTCAGTCTGCAGTCTTCGGTCTTCGGTCTTCGGTCTTGGTCTTCGGGATCCGCGGTCGGGGCTGCGCGGGGGGGAGGAGGTCGGATGCGGGAAGGGTACGCCGGCACCCAGCCCGGAGACTGAAGTCGCGGCAAGGGGGAACCCCAAGCCCGCCTCGCGGGCTGCCCCAGCCGCCGGTAAGTCGGCCGAGGCCGACTTCCCGTTGCCGTTGCCGTGTTTGGATCCAGCGCTGACCCGCTCCCTGGCGACCGAGGCCTGACGCCTGAAGACTGAAGACTGGAGACTGGAGACTGGAGACTGAAGACTGGAGACTGAAGACTGGAGACTGAAGACTGAAGACTGCAGTCTATTTCACGCCGCGACGCGCGGGATGGCCGCGCCTGCTGTGCCCTCGGCGGAGCTGGGGAGTGGCGTGGCGGCCGAGGGGAAATGACGCTTCAGGCGGAGAAAGGGTTTCTCAACGAACGTCCAGCTCAGCAGGGCAGCGGCGGTGACGGTGAGCAGGGCGACGGCTGCGTAAAGCGCCTGGCCGGGAAGGGCGGAGCCCCAGACCCGGGGGAGGAGGGCCGGGGAGAAGCCGATGGCCGCGAGCCAGCCGAGCAGCGGGCCATGCAGGACGTAGATCCCGTAGCTGTACCGGCCGAAGAAGCGGAGGCGCGCGTCCGCCAGCGAACGGGTGAGGCGGCTCTCGGCGGGGGCGAGGATCACCTGCACGAGCAGCGCCCCGAAGGTGAGGGCGAGCACGGCGTAGCCGGTGGTCTGCGTGGCAACGCCGTAATGGCTACGGTAGGGTGCCGCGGAGAGGAAGCCGACGCAGGCGAGGGCGCCGAGTACCAGCGCCGGCGCGCTCCACCGCCCCAGCTTTTCGAGGCCGCCGCGCTGCCGCGCGACGATCGCCACGATGGCGCCGACTGCAAGGCCGTCCCAGCGGGTGAAGGTGAGCGCGTAGATGGCGACGGGCGAGGCGCCGGCATAAACCAGGATCATGCGCGTGGCGAAGCTGACGCCGAGCATAGCGACGCAGAGCGGAAGCAGCCGCTGCCGGGCGAGGAAGAGTACCGCGAATGGCCATACCAGATAGAACTGCTCCTCGATCGCCAGTGACCAGAGGTGGCCGATGCCCGGGATGTTGGCCCAGCCGTTCCGTGCCGCCAGGAAGTTGGTGACGTACAGCCAGTGCCAGATCTGATCAGCCTGTACCTTTTCGAGCCAGGGCCCCGCGCCGGAGAGCCAGCGGTCCAGCACGAAAAGCGAGATCAGCATCCCATAGTACAGCGGAAATATGCGCAGCACTCGCCGGGCGTAGAAGCTGCGCACCGCACCGGGCTTGCCTCGCGAATCGAGCAGGATGCCCGTGATGAGGAATCCGGAAAGCACGAAGAAGAGGTCGACTCCGATCCAGCCGTTGCGCGCCAGCGCGTAGACCACGCGGTCGCCGGCGGTCAGCGGGGTGGCGATGGCGAAGTGCATAGCCAGCACGCAGAGGATCGCGATCCCGCGCAACCCGTCGAGGGCGGGCAGGTGGACGCCGGCGTGGAGCCGCGGGGGGGCCGCGGGAAGCGGGGTCGGGTCGGTCAAGCCGCGGTCCTTTTCCAGGCAAAAAATCATGCGGCCGCCCCCGGGGCGGCCGCATCGTTCCAGTCCCGCGAACGTAGTGCGAATACACCAATTTAGCGGCCACAGCCGGTGAGGTAAACCCCGGTCCTCCCCCGTCGCCTGGCGAACCCGCCGCACGCGGGTCATTATGTGCTCCGTAGACCACGCCGCCCGACTCCCGACTGCCGAGGCCAATTGGCGACTCGATTGCTCGCGCGCACCGCTCTCCAACTCGCGACTCTCGCGCTCACCCTCGCGTGTGGTGCGCACGCACAGCAGGCGGACACCGGAGAGCGATGGGTGGCCACCTGGGGAACGGCGCAGCAATACTTCCAGGCGCCACCTGGCGCGCAGCCCGCACCGGCTCCGCAGCCGGCCCCGGCGCCGCCGGCCGCCGCACCACCGGCGGCCCCCGCGCGGCGCTTCGGCATTCCGCCGAGCATCGGCGGGCTGACCAACCAGACGGTGCGCATGATCGCGCGAACCAGCCTGGGCGGGCAGATGGTGCGGGTCCGGCTCTACAACGCCGTCGGCGGCCGGTCGGTTCGCGTCGGCGCTGCGCACCTGGCGATCCGCGCCGCGGGTTCGGCGATCGCGCCCGGTTCGGATCGCGTCCTCACCTTCAGCGGACAACCGGCGGTCACCATGTACGCGGGCCAGACGGTGGTCAGCGACCCGGTGCGGCTCGACGTGGCGCCGCTGACTGATCTCGCCGTCAGCCTCTACCTCCCGGGCGAGACAGGCCCGCCGACGAGCCATCGCTTCGGGCTTCGCCCGACCTACATCTCCACGGTGGGCGACTTCACCCGAGCGCGAGAGATCGCCGATACTGCGAGGGTGACGGAGTCGTACTACTGGCTCGCGGGGATCGACGTGCTCGCCCCGGCCGACGCCGCGGTGGTGGTCAACTTCGGCGACTCGATCACCGACGGTGACCAGTCCACTCCGGACACGAATGGCGCGTGGCCGGCCCTGCTGGCCCAGCGACTTCAGGCCAACCCCGCCACGCGTAAGGTCGGCGTGGTGAACGCCGGGGTCTCCGGGAATCGCCTGCTGGGCGACAATGGGAGCGGGCTCGTTCGACTGACGCACGACGCGCTGTCGGTCCCCGGCGTGCGCTGGATCACGCTGCTGGAGGGGATCAACGACATCACCGGCGGCACGCGGAACCCGGCCGCCCCAACGCTCACGGCCGCCGATCTGATCGCCGGGTATCGCCAGGTGATCGAGATGGCGCACCTGCGCGGGATCAAGGTGATCGGGTGCACGATCACTCCATACGGCGGCTCAAACGTCCACAATGAAGCCGGCGAAGCGATCCGGCAGGCGGTGAACCAGTGGATCAGGACGAGCGGCGCGTTCGATGCAGTCGTCGATTTCGACGCCGCGACGCGCGACCCGCGCGATCCGAAGCGCTTCCGCCCGGAAGCCGATTCCCCCGATCTGCTCCACCCCGGGGACTCCGGGTACCGCCTGATGGCGCAGGCGTTCGACCTCTCGTTGTTCGCGGTGCCCGCGCCGCGGGCCGGAGCGCAGTGATCCGCTTTCCTTCAGCCGTCAGTGGATATACGGCCCCGTAAACGAACGACGCGGGCGCACCGGAACCTCGGGGTCCGCGAAGCTCATCGACCTCCCCTCCACGCCGCGGGGCACGCGCGATGTGTGGCCGATTCCGTCAATCGAGCCGGATGCCGCACACGGGAGCTGCGGCTGACCCGCGACGGCGGAGCTGTGGACTGATTCGGTCGCGAGGTGACGGTCCCGCGCGCCTCAGAAGCTGAGGGAAGCCGCGCCTTTCGCGAGCGCCTCGACCACCATGGCGGCGGTGACGATCTTCGCGCCAGCAATCATCTGGTCCTCTGTGATCCCCCGCGGCTTGGCGCAGGCGCCGCACGCCCAGATCTCGCCGCCGGTGGAGACGAAGGAGTCCATGATCTCACGCAGAGGCTGGAATCCTTCCTTGTGGATGTCGTCCGCGTAGTTCTTTGTGGCGAGCCACACTCCCTCGATGGTGAGGAGCACGATCGCACGCTGGTCGGCGGATGCTGCCACGTTCCCGACGATGAAGGAGAGGGTCGCGCGCTCCGGATCGTCCTTGGCGTGCGTGCAATTGGTCAGGATGGTCGCTGCCATTGGGTATCCTTTCAGGTAGAGGGTTCTACTTCCGGCGAAGGTAGAAACGGGTGCGGTGGTTGTCCTCTCGCACGGACGCCAGGAGCTCGTTGCCGGTGAGCCAGCTCCAGGAGGCGACTCCCTCCCGTGCCTCGGGCCGGTCGGACCGGACCTCCAGCACCTCACCACTCCGCATTCCACGCAGCGTGGCTCCAATCCGCGGCTCGAGCATTCCGCAGCTCTCGCCATACGTTTCGATCACCACGTCCGCCTGGGGGGGTACTATCTCGTCCGGCTCGATCATCGGAAGATCTCCGGTCAAAGGGGCTTCTCGGCCAGGAGCGAGACGCTCTTGACCCCGTAGTCGCGACTCGCACCCTGAGCGGAGCGAGAGAGGAACTGATACCGCGGATTGTCTTCCACCGCAGTCACGCGGAGCCCCGCCGCCTCGACGGCCGCTCTGTAGTTGTCCTGCTGCGCCGCTCCCCCGATGCAAGCGGCCCACAGGGTGGCGTTACAGGTGACCCCCTCGGGGAGCGGCTTCTCGGTGACGATGTCCGCCAGGGCCAGCCGCCCGCCGGGACGAAGCACCCGCGCAACTTCACGGAAGACGCGCTCCTTGTCCGGGCAGAGGTTCACCACCCCGTTCGAGATCACCGCGTCGATGCTTCCATCCTCCACCGGCAGCTCCTCCAGGTACCCCTCGACGAAGGTGACGTGACCGAAGCCGTCCCGCTTCGCGAGGCCCTCCGCCTTCTCCCGCTGTGCTCCCGTCATGTCCACCCCGATCACGCTGCCCGGATGCGGGGCCGCTGTCCGATCCGTGAGGGGAAAGGAGAAGGTGCGCGAGCCGGCAATAAACGCCGGCAGGGGCTCGAGCACGATCTCGATCAATCCTCCCTTCGGCGGATATAGTACACTCGGGCGCTAGATTTCTCGGCACTCCCCAGGAAGGCGTGGCCGGTGAGCCGGCACCAGGCGGCCAGCTCCTCCTCTGTTCGCGCGAAATCGGAGAGAACCCCAAGTACCTGGCCCGGAGCCATATCGCGGAGTTCGGTTCGTACGCGCGGGGTGACCTCTCCGCACGTGCGGCTCCCCATGTCCAGAAGGCGGTGAGCGCGAACGGCGCCTCGCTCGAGCTCGACAGCGGCGGCCGGAGGCTCGATCAGTTGCTCCTCCATCAGAGGCTCCTCCACCACGGCCTCGCCCTCCTCCGGCTTGCGTGCGCGGAGCACGAGCGAGATCCCCCCGAAGAGCTCCGCCACCTCCCGCGTCTCCGCGCTCGCGCTCCCCGAGAAGTAGTCGAGGTGGCCGAGGACCTCCACTTCCAGGAAGCCGGCGCTCCGGAAGAGGCGGAGGTAGTCGGCCTCCGGAGTGGCACCCACCACACATTCGGCCCAGAGCCGCGGGTCCTCCCTGCAGGGGCCGGAGACGGGGCGCCCGAGGACGATGTCGGCGATCTGCACCCGCCCGCCCGGACGTAACACGCGGAAGATCTCCACCAGGGCACGGTGTTTGTCCGGGACCAGGTTGAGCACCCCGTTACTGGTGACCACGTCCGCGCTCGAATCCGGCAGGGGGATCTCCTCCGTGTTGCCGAGGAGAGGGTGCACGTTCATGGCTCCCGCCGCAGCGGCGCTCCGCACGAGCTTCTCCTGCATCGCGGGCGTCATGTCCAGCCCCAGGACGCGCCCCTCGGTTCCCGTCAGGCGGCTGGCTACCAGAGCGTCGGTTCCCGAGCCGGAGCCGACGTCCAGCACCGTGTCACCGGGGCGGATCACCTCCGCTGCGAAGGGATATCCCACCCCCGCGAACGACTCCGTCGCCAGTTCCGGGAGCGGTGCGAGCACCGTCTCCGGGTAGCCTACGAACCGGCAGGCGTCGCGCCCGGTCGGGAAGTGGAAGACGCGGGCGGGATACGAGGCGACCTGAGTGTACATATCCCGGACGGCCGCCAGGATCGCCTCCCGCTGGTCGGAGAGAATGGCAACCATGGTCGAGGCTCCTGTACGCGCGTTAGCAGTTGAACTGGCCGATCAGCGCCCGGATGCGCTCCTCGACCGAGTGCGGGACGGGTGCGCGACCGAGCTCGGCCAGGTGTCCCTTCAGCCGCCGCTCGAACTCGGCGCGCGAGAAGCAGCTACGGCAGCGTGCCAGGTGGGCCGCTACCTGATGCTGCTCCTCCCCCGCCAGCTCGCCGTCCAGATAGACCATGAGCCGGCGGAAGACCTCCTCACAGGGGATCGCGGGGGGCTCGGTCATCGCGGCACCTTCGGAAGTTCCGGAGTGACTGGCCCGTCGACGAGCCCGACGTCACGGGCGTGCTCCCACAGAGCCTTCTGCAGTAGAGCACGCCCTCGGGCCAGCCGAGAGCGCACGGTTCCGATCGGGATCTCGAGCACCTCCGCCACGTCCTGGTAGGAGAATCCCTGCAGCTCCACGAGCACCACTACCATACGGTAGCCCTCGGGGAGATCGGCCACCGCCCGTTCGAGATCCTCGCGGAGTAGCCGGTCCAGGAACGCCTGCTCGGGATTCCCCCACCAGAGAAGGAAGGGCTGGTGCAAGCGTTCGAAGAGCGAGAACTCATCACCCGTCTCCTCATCGAGCGGCTGGGTCACGGGCCGCGCGGCGCGAGCCCGGCGGTCGCTGAGAAAAGTGTTGGTCAGGATCCGGAAGATCCAGCCGCGAAAGGATGAGCGGTCGGACAGCGTCCCCACCGCCGCCCAGGCCCTGGCGACCGCCTCCGCCACCAGGTCCTCTGCGTCCGCGTGGTTCCGAGCCAGGCGGAGGGCGGCCCCGTAGAGATCGGGAAGCACGCCCGCCACCTCACCTTCGAACCAGGCACAGAGCTCCGATGAGGTGGTGGTGGACACGGCACCCCTACTGCTTCGGCGCGTTCCGTGGATCGTCCGCGGGGTTCACGTAGTGGAGCGCCCAGGGGCCGATGTTGTTGAGCTGGACCACAGTCTCGCCTCGTGTCTGAACGAAGTGCCGCATCCCGGCCCCCATGGAGGCGTATGCGCCGGTCTCCATCGTGTTCAGGCCGGACGCGTCGAACCTGTCGCCCGTCCCCAGCAGGAAGGTCCCCGAGATCACCGTGATCCGCTCGACCCCAGGATGGAAGTGGGGAGGGATCCGGTAGCCGTCCGGCATCCAGAGGCGCATGGTGAACGGGCCGGGCTGTGCCGGGTCCCCGTCCAGCAGCGTCACGCGCGCTCCGGCCGGAAGAGACGCGGGCGCCGGCGCCCACTTGATGGTCCCTGGGTCGGCGACGATGACATGGTGCGCGCCCTTTCCCTCGCCGTGCACCGTGCCCGGCACCGCCTGCGCCGATGCGGCTCCGGCCACGAGGAGGAGACCCACCGATACGAGCAGCGATCTCATGGCAGTTCTCTCTGCAAAGATGATGGCTGCGGCTCCCGGTTCCGTAGGAGTCTCGCCGGCGCCGGCCGCGTCCACAAAGAACGACGCGGGACGCGCGTCGAAAGTTCCAGATGCTCCAGGGTCTCAATAAGCCTCGGCGTGCAGACTGGAGTCAAGGAGGTGAACCATGGGAGCGAAGCGACGGTCGGACCCGGGGGAGTTCGAGCTGCAATCGGTACGTCCGGTGATGAGAGCGGCCGCACGCTGGCCGAGGTGGCGAAAGAAATGGTCGAGGGTCTCGTGCTCGTGCGGAGAGCCGCGCGGGCAACCTTCTCGTCGGGGCCGCGCGATCCCTTGCTCCGGTTGGATCTTGAGACCACCTTGGTGGGCGGGTGCGGCGGAGCGGGCGATCTCCGGGAAAGCCGGGAGCGCGAGCGGCCGCGAGACGGTTACCTCCAGGGGAAAGATCCACTATGCCGACCGATCGTGATCCAGAGGGAACGAACCGCCAGAGTCTAGCGGCTCACGAGTGGGCAGAGGTCGAGAACAACCCGGAGTTTCGCGCGCTGGTTCACGCCAAGCGCGGCTTCATCTTCCCGGCCACCGCCTTCTTCATCGTCTACTATTTCGCCCTTCCGATCCTGGTCGGCTACTGGCCGGAGGCAATGTCGCGCGACGTGGTCGGCGAGGTGAACGTCGGCTACCTGTTCGCGCTCTCGCAGTTCGTGATGGCGTGGATCATCATGGCGATGTACGTGAAGCGGGCGAAGGTGTTCGACGGGATGGTGGATCGGCTGGTGGCCCAGGTACGGGGAGGGGCGCGATGAGCACCTCGCTCCTGATGTTCCTCGTGTTCATCGTCGTTACGCTGGGCATCACCTTCTGGGCCTCGAAGCGCACCGGCACTACCGCGGAGTTCTACAGCGCCGGCCGCTCCATCACTGGCTTCCAGAACGGCTGGGCCGTGGCGGGCGACTACATGTCCGCCGCGTCGTTCCTGGGGATCGCGGGGCTGATCGCCTTCTACGGCTATGACGGCTTCATGTACTCCGTGGGCTTCCTCGTGGCCTACCTGACGGTCCTCCTGCTGGTGGCGGAGCCGCTGCGGAACACCGGGCGCTTCACCATGGCGGACGTTCTCGCCTTCCGCCTCCACTCCCCGGTAGTGCGGATGGTGGCGGCGCTCTCCACCCTCACGGTGACGCTCTTCTACATGATCGCGCAGATGGTGGGCGCCGGGTCGCTCGTGAGCCTTCTCATCCCCCAGATCGGCTTCAACACCGCCATCGTCTCGGTCGGAATCCTGATGCTCGTGTACGTGATCTTCGGCGGAATGCTGGCTACCACCTGGGTACAGATCGTCAAGGCGGTGCTCCTGATGGGCGGCACGGTACTCCTCTCGCTCCTGGTCCTGGCTCGTTTCGACTTCTCCGTTCTGGCGCTCTTCGAGGCGGTGTCCCAGATCACGGGGAGCGTCTGTCGCACCGGTGCGCTCGTCGCCGGCGCGTGTCCGGACGGGTCGACTCCCATCGTGCGCGACTTCACCGAGCCGGGTCTCTACTACGCTGGTACGTGGGGCCCGCTCTCCCTTCTCTCCCTGGGGATCGCGCTCATCTTCGGCACGGCGGGGCTGCCGCACATCCTCGTGCGTTTCTATACGGTCCCGTCCGCGCAGGCGGCACGCACCTCCGTGGTGTGGGCGATGATCCTCATAGGGGCCTTCTACGTGATGACCACCTTCCTCGGCTTCGGCGCCGCCGCGCTGGTGGGGAAGGCGAACATCGGGGTCCCGAACGCGGACGGAGGCGTCACCCCGAACCAGAACCTGGCGGCGCCGCTGCTCGCGCAGGAGGTTGGCGGCGAGGTGTTCCTCTCCTTCGTCGCGGCGATCGCCTTCGCCACCATCCTCGCGGTGGTCGCGGGGCTGACCATCGCCGCCAGCTCCGCCTTCGCGCACGACATCTGGTTCAACGTGGTCAAGAAGGGGAAGGAGGACGAGAGCCAGCAGGTGATGGTCGCGCGGATCGCCGCGGCGGTGATCGGCGGGCTTTCGATCGCGCTCGCGATCGCCCTTCGCTCGCTCAACGTCGCCTTTCTCGTTGGGCTCGCCTTCGCGGTGGCGGCCAGCGCGAACGTGCCGGCCATCCTGCTCACTCTTTACTGGCGCCGCTTCAATACCTCCGGAATGATCGTCGGTATGATCGTGGGACTCCTCTCCTCCATCGTCCTGATCGTGCTCAGCCCGGCCGTGATGGGAATCGACCCCCCGACCGCCGCTGTCCGCCGCCTGATCCAGGCGCCGGCCATCTTCCCGCTCGACAACCCGGCCATCGTCTCCGTCCCGCTCGGCTTCCTCGCCGCCGTCCTCGGCACCCTGCTGTCCCGCGACGCGGCGACCGAGCAGGAGTACAGTGAACTGAACGTGCGGGCGAACACCGGGCTCGGGGCCGTGTAGATACTGTCCTCGCCAACTTCAACCATCGCGATTTCAACCGAATGGCCAAACATGCGTGACCTAAGCCGTCGGGATCTGCTCAAGACGTCCGCCCGGGTGATGACCGGGCTCGCCGCGGGGGCCGCCCTCAAGCCGGACCTGCTCGCCGCCGAGGTGCCACCGCCGGTGCAGCAGGCAACCCCGCGGATCCGCTTCTCCGTGATCGGCCTGAACCACGGCCACATCAACAGCCAGACTGACGCCACGATCCGTGGCGGGGGTCAGCTGGTGTCCTTCTATGCCTCGGAGCCCGATCTGGCGGCCGCGTTCGCGAAGAGGTACCCGCAGGCGAAGCTCGCCCGCAGCCAGAAGGAGATCCTCGAGGACCGGTCGATCCACCTGGTCGTCTCCGCGTCGATCCCCAACGAGCGCGCGCCCCTCGGGATCGAGGTGATGAAGCACGGCAAGGATTTCATGGTCGACAAGCCGGGGATCACCACGCTCGAGCAGCTCGCGGAGGCGCGGCGGGTGCAGGCCGCCACGAAGCGCATCTACTCGATCATGTACAGCGAGCGCTTCGAGAACCGGGCGACGGTGAAGGCGGGGGAGCTGATCAAGGCCGGAGCGATCGGTCCCGTGATGCAGACCATCGGGCTGGGGCCGCACCGGCTCAACGCCCGGACGCGCCCGGCCTGGTTCTTCGACCGGGAGAAGTACGGCGGCATCCTCTGCGACATCGCCTCCCACCAGTTCGATCAGTTCCTTTTCCTGACGGGGTCCACCAGCGGCGAGATCGTGGCGTCGCAGGTGGGGAACCTGCACCACCCGCAATGGCCCGGGCTGGAGGACTTCGGCGACGCGATGATCCAGGGGAACGGGGGCACCGGCTACGTCCGCGTCGATTGGTTCACCCCGGACGGGCTGCCCACCTGGGGCGACGGCCGGCTGACGGTTCTCGGGAGGAACGGCTACATCGAGGCGCGCAAGAACGTGGACATCGCAGGCCGGCCCGGGGGAAGCCATCTCTTCCTGGTCGACAACAAGGGCACGCACTACATCGACACGAAGGACGCGGAGCTACCGTACGGCCGGCAGCTGGTGGACGACGTGGTGAATCGCACCGAGACCGCGATGACGCAGGAGCATTGCTTCCTCGCCACCGAGCTGGCGCTCCAAGCGCAGAAGCAGGCGCGCATCGTGAAAACCCCCACGGCCGGGCTTCGCTGATCATCACGCGCCGCGAGCTCGCGCGCGGTGCCACCGACGCTACACATCGAGGTGGAGAACGCAGGATGAGACGATACACCCGCAGCATACAGATCGCGGCCCTCTCCTCGCTGCTCGCCGCCGCGCCGCTGGGTGCGCAGGCGCCGACGCCGGGGCAGCAGCCCGCGGCCCAGCAGACGCCGGAGCAGGCGGCAGCGGAGCGTCAGCGCCTGGCCGACGAGCGCATGCGGAACGACTGGGCGAACCTCACGCGCTACAAACAGGCGAACGCGGCGCTGGGCGATCCGAAGGCCGGAGAGAACCGCGTCGTCTTCTACGGGAACTCGATCACCGACGCCTGGGCACGCCACTTCCCGGCGATGTTCCCGGGCAAGCCTTACGTGGGCCGCGGGATCAGCGGGCAGACGACCCCGCAGATGCTGGTGCGCTTCCGCCAGGACGTCGTGGCGCTGAAGCCGAGAGCCGTCGTCATCCTGGCCGGGATCAACGACATCGCCGGGAACACCGGCCCGTCGACCCTGGAGATGATTCAGGACAACCTGATGTCGATGACGGAGATCGCGAAGGCGAACGGCATCCGGGTAGTGCTCTCGTCCGTCCTGCCCGCTTACGACTTCCCGTGGCGGCCGGGGATGCAGCCCGCGCCCAAGGTGGTGGCGCTGAACACGTGGATCAAGGCGTACGCCGCACGCGTCGGGGAGACCTACCTGGATTACCACTCCGTGATGGCGGACGCGCGGCAGGGACTGCCGAAGGAGCTGGCGAGCGACGAGGTGCACCCGACCGAGGCGGGCTACCGCATCATGGCTCCGCTGGCAGAGCGGGCGATCACGCGCGCGTTGGCGGGCCGCCGCTGAGCAGCTCCGACGACTCAGCCGGGCAGGGCGCTCCGATGGAGAGGCGCGACTTCGCGAAAGCCGCTGCCGGCGTCCTCGGCGCGGGGCTCCTCGCCGGCTGCGGCGAGGGGCCGGGCGCGCGGCGCAGGTCTGCCGCGGTTCAGACGCGGACCCGCGTCCAGTGGCGCCTCACCTCCAGCTTCGGCCGGAGTCTGGACGCCATCTACGGCCCCTCCGAGATCCTGGTGCAGCGGGTAGCGGCGCTCACCGACGGGCTCTTCGAGATCCGCGCCTACCCGGCCCCGGAGATCGTCCCCCCGCTGCAGGTGATGGACGCGGTGCAGCAGGGCACCGTGCACGTCGGGCAGACCGCGGGCTACTACTACACGGGCAAGAACCCGGCGCTCGCCTTCGACACCACGATTCCGTTCGGGCTCAACGCGCGCGGTCAAAACGCGTGGCTCTGGCATGGCGGGGGGCTCGAGCGCATGCGCGAGCTCTACGCGGACTTCAACATCATCAACTTCCCCAGCGGCAACACCGGCGCCCAGATGGGCGGATGGTTTCGTCGGCCCCTCGGCTCGCTCCGCGAGCTCAGCGGCCTGAAGATGCGCATCCCGGGGCTCGGTGGAGCGGTGATGACGCGGCTGGGGGTCTCCGTCCAGAACCTGGCCGGCGGGGACATCTTCCCCGCGCTGGAGCGCGGCGCCATCGACGCCACCGAGTTCGTGGGCCCGTACGACGACGAGAAGCTCGGTTTCTTCCAGGTCGCGAAGCACTACTACTATCCCGGCTGGTGGGAGCCCGGCGCCGAGATAACCTTTCTGGTGAACCGCACCGCCTGGGACGCGCTCCCGCGCAATTATCAGGAGGTGTTCCAGTCTGCCGCGCGGGAGGCCAGCTCCCACATGCTGGCGACTTACGACGCGCGGAACCCCGCCGCGCTGGACCGGCTCCTCGGCCACGGCGTGCAGCTCCACCCCTTTCCCGAGGACATCATGCTCGCCGGCATGCGCGAGTCGGCCGCCCTCCAGGAAGAGCTCGCCTCCGCCGACTCCACCTACCGCAGAATACTCGCCGAGTGGCGCGCCTTCCGCGCCCAGAACGCACGCTGGTTCCAAACCACGGACCAGACGTACGAGAACTTCGCGTTTCCGCGGGTGGGGGGGAGGTAGGGAGTCTTCGGTCTTCAGTCTTCAGTCTTCAGTAGCCAGTCTCGCTCCCGCTCTATGGAAGGCCTTTCGCCACCCGCCGCGGCCCTCACCCGGCGCGCTTAGGCGCGCCACCCTCCCCCATGAATGGGGGAGGGGAGGGATTTCCGCTCTGGTGCAGGTTTCCAGCGTTCTATCATACGCGAGGAGGAACGACGAAGGCGGGTCCGCCAGCCCGCACGTCTGTGGCCGGCGCCGTGCCACAGACCCTCGCCGCGCTCGGACGATGAAGGTGCGCTCCGTGACCCGACCGCTGCTGGATCTGAAGCCCCTCCCCCATTCATGGGGGAGGGTGGCGAGCCCAAAGCGAGCCGGGTGAGGGCGGCGCCGGGTGAAGGCCGCGGCGGGTGAGGCTCGGGGCCGGTGAGGGCCGACCCTCCTCACCTCACCAGCCCCGGCCACATCGCGATCATCAGCAGCGCCAGAACCTGGATCACGATGAAGGGGATCACGCCCCGGTAGATGTCGGTCGTTCGGACTTCCGGAGGGGCGACGCCGCGG
>JAHWJV010000289.1 GCA_019348265.1 Gemmatimonadota bacterium | reverse complement strand
GCGAGCTCTGCTGCTCGACCTGGCTGCGCGAGATCAAGCCGATCTCGCTACAGCTCGCCAAGGACCAGGGCCTGTCGCTCAACCCCGCCCAGATCTCGGGCACCTGCGGACGGTTGATGTGCTGCCTCACCTACGAGCACGATGCCTATCTGCAGGCTCGCAAGCGCTTCCCGCGTGAAGGGAAGACCGTCCGCACGGCGGTTGGGTCGGAGAAGGTGATCGGCATCGACATCTGGCGCGATCTGGTCACCCTCCTGGACGAATCCAGACAGCGACGGGTGATCGGGCTGGCGGACCTGCGGGCGGAGATCGCGGCAGCACCGCGAGAGGAGGAAGAGGTCGCCCCCGCCAAGCAGTTGGCCACCGCGGCTGCGCCAGCCGACTCCACCGGTGCGCCTCAGGGGGAAGGATCCTCTCGCCGGCGCCGAAAGAAGCGCTCCGAGCGGAAGGGCGAGCCCGGCGCCGGACCGGCGGCCAACTAGGCCGCTGGCGCCGGCTCCGCCAGGACCCGCGGGAAGAGCGGGTCCCCCTTGCTCACCGGGGTGCCGGGCTGAAGCCCTCCCCAGCGCGCCCACTCCTCGAGCTGCCCCGCACCGCGGCTCGCGGTGGCGTGGGCGTACGAATCGCACCCGAGCCGCCCCCACGCAGTTGCCATGCGGTCCGGGAGAATCGGCCAGAGCAGCAGAGAGGCGATGCGGATCGCCTCCGCGCAGTCGTACAGGATCGCCCCCACCGCCGCCATCTTCCCCTCCTCCTTCGCCAGCCGGTAGGGCTGCGTCCGCTCGATGTAGCCGTCCACCTGGCGCACGAGCTCCACGGCCGCCGCCGCCGCATGGTCCAGCCGCAGCGAAGCCATCGCCGCGCGGTAGTCCTCGAGCGTCGCCACCGCCTTCTCCTGGAGCCCGCTATCCGACCCGCCGCCCGGCTGCGGAACCAGGCCATCGCAGTAGCGGCCGATCATGTTCGTCACCCGGCTGAACGAATTCCCCAGCGTGTTCGCCAGATCGGCGTTGTACACCTCGAGGAACTTCGCCTCGGCGAAGTCCGCGTCGTTGGTCCCGATCGGCCCCTGCGTCGTCAGGAAGTAGCGGAGCGCGTCCAGGCTGAAGCGGGCCACGTAGTCGTCCAGCCGCTCTAGGTCCACGAAGTTGCCCAGCGACTTGCTCATCTTGCGGCCCTCGCTGATCCAGAAGCTGTGCGCGTAGACCCTCCGCGGGAGCTCGCGACCGAGCCCGAGCAGCAACGCCGGCCAGATCACCGCGTGGAACCAGAGGATCTCCTTGCCGATCAGGTGCAGGTCCGCAGGCCAGTACTCCCGACGCCCGTCCACGTCCACGGCGCTCAGGTAGTTGAAGAGCGCGTCGATCCAGACGTAGATGGTCTGGTCCGGATCGTTCGGGATCGGGATTCCCCAGCCGCCCGTCCCCGTCCGGCTGATCGCCACGTCGTTGAGCCCCTCCCGGATCCGCGCCACCACCTCGTTCCGGCGTGCTTCCGGTTCCACCACGAACCCGCCGCCCTCGATCAGCGCCAGCAGGCGATCCTGGTAGGCGCTCAGGCGGAAAAAGTAGTTCCGCTCCCGCTTCTTCGTCAGCGGCTTGCCGTTGATCGGAGACAGGTAGTCCGATTCCTTCGCCTTGTTCTCCGAGATGTACTCCTCCTGCCCGGCGTCGTACCACCCCTCGTACTCCCCCGCGTATACGTCGCCGTTCTCGATCAGCGCGGTCACGTATTCCGTCACCCGCTCCTTGTGGCGGGGTTCGCTGGTTCGAATAAAGTCGTCGTTCGAAACGCCGAGACTAAAAAATGTCTCCTGGAACGCGGCGGCATTCTGGTCGGCCCAGCTCTGCGGGTCGAGTCCCCGCTCTTCCGCCGCTGTGACGACCTTGGCCGCATGCTCGTCTACTCCGGTGAGCATGAAGGTCTGGTCTCCGCGGAGCCGGTGGTACCGCGCCACCACGTCGGCAATCGTCGTGCTGTATACGTGGCCGATGTGAGGCCGATCGTTCACGTAGTAGATCGGGGTCGTGACGTAAAAACGATCCGGCGTGTCAGTCATGCGTCGATTTGGCGTGGGGTGAGCTGCCCCCGTGGGCTGTGCAACGATGGCCCCGGTCGCCCCCATTCGCAAGCGGACAGTGCGTAGCCCATCCGGCGGAAATGTGTGTCGCCCCGACACACTTGGAACGCGTCAGTCCGGGCGGGCGCGCTTGACACCGCAATGAGTTGCGGGTATCATTGGCCCTCCTTATAGCTGCTCCTCCCGAAGTGTCCGGCATCCCAGCCTGGATCGCTTCCACCCATTCTTCCATCCCGGTTGGCCACGGCTCATGGCGAGATCCAAGTGGACGCTGATGCTCATCCCGCATGATAACGAGCGGGTGAGGTCGGTTCAGGTCTCCAGCAACAGCGTGCGCGCCCTTCTCTCGGTGATCCTCATCGCGGTGCTTCTTTCCGCGTCGTTCAGCGTCGGATTCTTCCTCAAGCAGAATCAGCACTGGCGCGCTCAGCGGCTCGAGCGGGAGAATCTCCTGCTGGCCGCGGAGGTCGGGGAGATGCGCGGGCAGATGAAGTACCTCTCCAAGGCGCTGGACGTCCTGGCGGAGAAGGACCAGAGCTATCGTCTCATTTCCGGGCTCCCTGTGGATGAGAACGGGAACCCGGTGCGGTCGGGCGCGGCCAGCGTGGCGACGGGGTTGCGCCCGGGCGTCGGCCAGCAGGTCGCCGCCGCTGCCAGCGACCTCCGCACGCTGATGCGTCGGGCCGGCCTGCTCCGGGTCAGCATGGACGAGGCGATCGTCACGCTCAAGGCGAACACGGACCGGCTGGAGGCGACCCCCTCCATCGCGCCGGCGGACGGGCCGCTCTCCAGCCTCTTCAGCCGCAACCGCAAGCACCCGGTCCTCCGGATCAGCCGACCGCACACGGGAATCGACATCGCCGCGCCGACGGGAGAACCGATCATGGCCCCGGCGAAGGGCGTCGTCACCTTCGCCGGAAACCGCTCGGGCGGCTACGGTCAAACGGTCGAGATCGACCACGGGTATGGCTACGTCACCCGCTTCGCGCACGCTTCGAGAGTTCTCGTCCGCACTGGACAGCGCGTCCAGCGCGGCGACCGCATCGCCCAGGTAGGCGCCACCGGCCTCACCTCCGGACCGCACCTCCACTACGAGGTGGAGGTGAACGGCAACCAGGTCGATCCGTTGAACTTCATCATGGCCGACGTGATTCCGGACTGAGGCTATCGGCTATCGGCTATCAGTCGACGAACTTCAGTGAAGGGAGCGCCCGCTGGCGCTCCCTTTGGTTTGCGCTCATCTTTCCGCGTGCCGCCTGGGACCGACATTCCCGCTCGGTGTCTTCGCCGATAGCCGATAGCCGATAGCCCCACATGCTTTCCCTACTCCCACTCGCCGCGCTGCTGGCCATCAACGACACGGTCCCACCCGCTCCGACGCTGGCGACGGAGGCGGCGCAGGCCGGCGTGTCGTTCGTGGTACACCGGCAGCCGGCGATTCCGCTAGTCGCGCTGCGGCTCGCGATCCTGGCCGAGGACCCGCCGGGACACGCGGGTGCGGGCCACCTGATCCAGCACCTGGTTCTCCCCACCTTGCGCGAGCAATCGGCGCGAGCGGGGTCGACGGTGGAGATGGAGCGGAGCTCCGACGCGATCGTCTACACGATCATGGGTCCGGCGGCGGAGCTCGGGTATCTCGCGGGCGTTCTGCGAACGGCGCTTCAGCCTCCGCGCGCGACGCAAGGCGAGCTGCTCATGGCGAGCCGCGCGCTCACGGAAGAGCGGCTGGCGGAGTGGGAGACGGCGGGCCAGCACACCCGCTCGGCGCTGCGGGCTCGGCTCTTCCCGAACGACGTCTCCGCCGCGGGGACGCAGAGCTCGGCGAAGCGGCTCACGCTCGAGGCGCTGACGCGCGTCTGGCCGCAGATCTACCGCCCGGACCGGGTCACCATCACGGCCGTCGGCGATGTGCGGCTGGGGGAGCTCCAGACCGCCTTCGCGGACATCCCTCCGCGCCCGGCCCCGCGCGCCCTCCCGGAGCTGCAGGACACCATCTCGCTGGTAGCGCTCGCGCCGCCGCAGGCGACCCGCGGATGGTTCGGGCTCGGGTACCTCGCGAGCGAGGTGGACCCGGCCGCGGCCAGCATCGCGACCAAGCTGCTCGGCGATGACCTGCGCCGGCGGCTGCCCACGACCGAGGTGCAGGCGGAGCATTGGTGGACCCACCATGGCCAGGCGGTGGTTCTGGTGGTCTCCGCGCCGGAGCGTGACATCGCCACGACGCGCCGTGCGATCAGCACCTCGGTCGCCACGGTTCTCCGCGACGTCACCGCGGCGCGGGTGACCGCGGCCGCGCGAGCGCTCCGCCACGAGATGCTCTTCTACTCCCGCACGCCGAACCGGATGGCCGAGGTTTTGGGTGAATTCACCGACCGCAGCGGCGATCCCGACGCGGCGCAGCAGTTCTATCGGAACCTGGACGAGGTGGACGTCGAGATGATGCGAGGCGCGCTGCGCTATCTGAGCGAGCAGTCGGCCGTGCGGTTCGAGATCCCGCCTCAGGTTCTTCCGAAGAAGAACCCCTGATGCCTCGCATCTGCATCACGCGGCTGGCGGGCGGCCGGTTAGCCGCGGCACGAATGACCGTTGCGACGGGAGTGGCCCTGCTCTGCGCCGTGCCGCTCGCTGCGCAGCAGCCCCTCCGCCACGAGGCGCTGCATCGCCTCGCGCAGCGGCCCGCGGCTCACCCCGAGCTGCGCGGCCAGGTCGACCTCCGCGAGTTGGGTGCCGGGCGGGAATGTCCCGCGCATGATCGCGGCCCGGATGCGGTCGGCGACGATCGCCGCCGTCGAGCGCCGGCTGATGGGTTCCAGCTCGTGGACGTCCACCGTCTCCCCCTCAGTGCGCCGCCG
>JAHWJV010000288.1 GCA_019348265.1 Gemmatimonadota bacterium | reverse complement strand
AGACGTGCGGAATCTGCATGAGAATTCCCGCGCCATCGCCGCTGCACGGGTCGCATCCCGCCGCGCCACGGTGCGTCAGATTCTCCAGCAGCTTCAGCCCCTTCCGCACGATCTCGTGAGACTTCTTCCCCTTCGCGTGCGCGATGAAGCCGATGCCGCACGCGTCGTGCTCGTTGGCCGGGTCGTACAGACCCTGCTTCGGGGGCATCCCGGTCGGATAATGTGCTGCGGCCATATCCCGCTCCAGAGTAAGTCGTAGAAAAGCGGCCTCTCGGGGTCTTCTCCGAGAGGCCGCTCGCTGCCGTTCCGTCCGCGCCTACTCGCGCGCCAGCGTGCCGCCTCTCGTCCGATTCGGATCAGGGGCAATCACTTTGGGTGCGGGGCGAACTCGGTTGAACACGGCCTTCACGTCACGCTGATCCCGTTCCGCGTGGCTGAATATATATCCGGTAGACAGCATAACAAGCAATCGGAGGGGTGTCAAGAGACCGCGCCCCGGCGCCAATATAACCCCGTTCGTCGGAGAATATAAGCTCCGGGTCGTTATTGGGCTCAGAAATCACCGTAGCTCCCGTACGGCGGCGATTGTTCGCAAGCGGCGTGCGTTCCGCAGAGCTTCCGCGCCGCGAGCTGGTTCGCCGCGCGAGCCGGGTAATGGAGATCGCCGGCCGATTCAGAGGCCGCCCCCGATCCTGAGATACAAGCGTGTTCCCCCGCCGCCGATCCCCCGCGCCATGTCCAGTCGCACGAGGTTGTCGAGCAGTGCGGCACCGAGCCCGATGCCACGGAGGGGCCGAGCACCCGTGACGGCCTCTCTTTCCCCGGCCCATCCGGCGTCCCCAAAAAGCGAGAGTCGCGCAACGGGGAGGCCCCAGGTGAGCTCTGCTCGACCGAGCAGAAGGCTCTCGCCGCGCATGGCGGCGGCGTCGTGGCCGCGCACGGTGGAGGCGCCGCCGATCTGCCAGGCTCTCTGCGCCGGGAGGTCGCCGATGCCCGTCGCGGCGGTGACCCCCAGCCCCAGCCCTATGCCGCCCGCGAGGAGCCGGTCGGCGAACAGCCGGAGCGCTGGCCGGGCGAAGGTACGGTGCCCGGTTTCGCCGTGGAGCTCCAGCTCCGCGCGGGTGCGGAGCCCGGCCGGATCGTCGCCCCGACCGCCGCGGAGGCGGAGGATGGCGCCCGCCTGATCTATGCGGTCGGCCGCGAGGTTGCTGCGCGGCTCGAACCCGCCGTCGACCACCCCACGAAGGCTACGGTCGCTGCGTGCCCGAACCGCCTCCTGCCGCTCCCCGAAGAGGCGGAGGTCCCACCGTTGAGGTCGCGCGGCAGCCGGCGCGAGGCGCAGCTCGGCGCCGGTTCCCCGAAAGTAGTCGTTGTCGTCCCGCCCGAGGAGGAGCGCGCTGGCGGACCCGCCGAGCGAGAAGGGCTGCGCCGCGACCTGAACCGCCTCCAGCCCGCGGTACCCCGCCAGCTCGGTGCGCAGCGCGGGCGAGGAGTACGCACCGGAGAGCCGCCCACCCAACTCGCCCGAGGTGCCGGCGCGCAGCTCTGCGCGTGCCTCAGCCGGACCGAGCGCGAGAACCGCGCGAGCGCCGAGCGACAGTCCCTCCACCCGATTGTAGCGCACCAGCTCGGGCGTCAGGAGCTGCAAGCGAAGGCGAGCCAGGCTCCACGGCGTCGCCGGAATGCCGTTCAGCAGCTCCGCCAGTTTCGCCATTTCGAGCGCGGAGACCACGCCCTCCCCCTCTTCGTAGATGTTCGTCGGTAGCTCGGGACTGTTTACCAGATCTACTCCTTCGGCGCGCGTGATGACGTAGGGGCGGCGGCATCCGTTCCCGCTGCCGGCGGCGCCGTCGCTTGTCGCGGTATCGCGGCGCGCCAGCCGCGCCGCGGTGCGGTCCCACCCGGCGTTCCAGGCCGAGTCCCTCACGGCCGGTGCGCGCGAATCGCCAATGGAGATGGTGATGCTGCCGGTGGTCTCGGGGCGGCAGGGGCGCACGGCCGACCCGGCGAGCTCCACCGGCGGCGGTGCCGCGGCCGAAAAGGTGTCGCCCTGCACGCGGTAGTCTTCGTAGCTCCGCTCGTAGGCGACCCCGAGCCTCATCCCGGCGACCCGCAGCACCCCGCGGGCGACCATGGTGCGCGGCAGCCACCAGCGCAGATCCCAGAGGCCGTAATCGATCGCCACGTGGTCGAGCTCGCCGGTCACCTCGGGCGCTAGCGCCGCGACACCCCTGCCTGCGCTGGAGTACCCGCGGCTCAGCCGGAATCCGGCGCGGACCACGGCGTGAGATTCCGCATCCACCCAGAAGGAGCCGTTGATCAGCTTGGGATCCGGGCGCCTTGCGGTGACGCGAAGCTCCCGGAGCCTGACCACCCGGCCGTTCGGCAGGTGGATCGAGGTGCTGTCTCCGCTGGCGAACCGGTAGTGCGTCTCACGTCCGGGCTCGAGCGGGTGCTGAATGGTGGTAGAGTCGACCCGGAACAGCACCTCGGAGGAGGTGGGCTCGAAGGCGAGATTGGGTGTCAGTCCGGCGATGTCCGGCGGTCCACGGTCCACTCCGCCTTTCACGAGCGGCTGCGCCTCGCGCGCGCCGAGCACCTCGATTCGCACCGTGTCGGGCGTCCAGTGGATACGGGCGGCGGTCTCGCGCCGGAAGATCAGCCGTTCGAAGCCCGCCGCCGTGAGCCGGACCGAGGTGCGCTCGCGTGCCTCCGTCTGGTAGCTGGTGATGCGGGTGTCCACCGCCGCGCGGCGCTGGCGAGCGAGCCGCACGAGCTCGCGGGCTCGGGGGTCCTGGTACGCGTCACTCGAGACGACGCTCTGCGCCGGCAGCGGGGCGGCGCATAGGAGAAGTGCGACAACGAGGGGTAGGCGCATACCGAACGGCGTGGGAGGAGTCCGGGACCCTGCTCGAGGTGCGTGTACCGGTGCTGGAGCCGCGTTGTTCCGGGCGGGCCACGTGGCGTCCCTTGACGATCCGACCGAGAGCCCGCTATGCTCTAGCGGCCCGGCCCTCTTCCCCATCAGAGAGGCCGGGCTTTGCTTGGGTGGGACCATCCCGCCGCCGCATCCTCCGCAGCCGTACCGCATGAGCGTCGAACTGAAGCCCCCGGGCCGGATCGATACCGCGACCGCCTACGCCCCCGCCGGCGTCGGCAACGTCGCGGTCGGATTCGACGTGCTCGGCCACGCTCTGGACGCAATCGGCGACAAGGTGACGGTGTGGCGCACCGCCGAGCCGCGTGTGGAGATCGTCGAGATCACGGGGTGCGACGAGGTGCTCCCGCTCGATCCAGCGCAGAACACGGCCACGGCCGGGCTGGTCGCGATGCTGCGGGAGCTCGCGCTCCCCTTCGGGTTCGCGGTTCGCATCGAAAAGGCGATCCCGCTGGGCTCCGGGATGGGCGGCTCGGCGGCTTCCGCGGTCGGCGGAATGGTCGCGGCGAATGCACTTCTCGAGGAGCCGCTCCCGCTGTCGGAGCTTCTGCGCTTCGCGCTGGTCGGCGAGACGGTGGCGAGCGGGTCCGCGCACGCGGACAACCTTGCGCCGGGCCTCTACGGCGGCCTCACGCTGGTGCGGGCGATGGACCCGCCGGACATTCTGAGCATTCCCGTCCCGGAGGAGATCCGCTGCGTGCTGGTTCACCCGCACCTCCGCCTCGACACCCGCGTCGCGCGCGGCGTCCTCCCACGCGAGATCCCGATGGGTCTTTACGTGCATCAGTCCGCCAACCTCGCCGGCTTCGTCTCGGGCTGCCACACGGGTGACCTGGAGTTGATCCGCCGCTCCTTCGTCGACCTGGTGGCCGAGCCCCACCGCGCGCCTCTCATCAGGGGGTTCGCCGCGGTGAAGGCCGCCGCGCTGGAAGCGGGCGCGCTGGGATGCTCCATCTCCGGCGGGGGCCCGAGCGTCTTCGCCTGGTGCGCCGCCGAGGCGGCCGCCGCCGACGTACGCGACGGAATGGTGAGCGCCTTCGCGCGTGCGGGTGTCGATGCCGACGCCTTCGTGTCGCCGGTGAACGCGCCGGGCGCTCGACTGGTGGAGGCGTCGTGAGATACGTCAGCACCCGCGACCCGCAGCACGCCGTCCCGCTGGAGGAGGCGATCAAGCGCGGGATCGCGCCGGACGGGGGGCTTTACGTTCCGGAAGTGTTTCCGCGGGTCGTTGCTGTCGATCAGTTCGAGGAGCTGCACGGCTTCACACAGGTCGGGACCCGGCTCCTGCGCCCCTTTTTCGAGGGGAGCATCCTGGAAGGCGATCTCCCGGAAATCTGCACCCGCGCCTTCGACTTTCCGATCCCGCTCCGGATGCTTCCGCGGAGGACGGCGGTGCTGGAGCTCTTCCACGGGCCCACAGCGGCATTCAAGGACGTCGGTGCGCGCTTCCTCGCCGAGTGCCTCACCTGCCTCGGCCGCGGGCACGAGACTCCGCTGACCCTGCTGGTCGCCACCTCGGGCGACACGGGCGGTGCGGTGGCGGCGGCCAGCTACGGTCACCGAGGGGTCGAGGTGGTGATCCTCTATCCCAAGGGGATGGTCTCCGCTCGGCAGGAGAAGCAGCTCACTGCCTGGGGCGGCAACGTGCGCGCCCTCGCCGTGCGCGGCAACTTCGACGACTGCCAGCGCATGGTCAAGGCCGCGCTGAACGACGCCGAGTTCCGCGCCGCGAAGACCGTCTCCTCCGCCAACAGCATCAATCTCGGCAGGCTCCTCCCGCAAATGGTCGCGTACGCGAACGCGTCGCTCGCCTACCACCGGGAGCACGGGGTCGAGCCCGGATTCATCGTCCCGTCCGGGAACATCGGCAATGCGCTCGCGGGATTCTGGGCGAAGAAGCTGGGCATGCCCATTCGCGAGATCGTGCTCGCCACCAACGCGAACCCGACGCTCACCGACTTCGTACGCGGCGGCGACTGGATCCCCCGCCCCACGGTG
>JAHWJV010000287.1 GCA_019348265.1 Gemmatimonadota bacterium | reverse complement strand
AAATGCTAGAAAATGTGATCGACGTCACGGAGCGGTGCCGCCACTCCCTCATGTGTCGTCACGTGTGTCCGGTTGGAAACATCACGCGGATGGAGACGCTGACGCCGCATGGTTGGGCGCAGCTCGTGGCGTTGGAGCGCCGCGGCCTCTCCACCTGGAACGCCCAGACGGTAGACGCCCTTTACAAGTGCGCGGACTGCGGCAACTGCCGGACGCACTGCGTCTACAGCAATCCGCTCCCGGAGGGGATCGCGGCTGCGCGCGCGGTGGTGGCGGAGAAGGGGCTGGCGCTGCCCAGCGTCTACGAGCTGGGCAAGGTGCTCCAGGAGTGGGAGAACCCGTACGCGCAGCAACGGCCGGTAGCCGCGCAGGGGACCGGCGAGGTTGCCCTGTTCGTCGGCGACGAGATCCAGCACCTCCGGCCGAGGCTGCTGGATGCGGCGCTGAAGCTTCTCGGTGCGGTCGGCATCCGGCCGGTCCTCATCGGCCGCGGCCGCAGCAACGGCTACCTGCCCAGCTCGCTCGGCCTCCCCGGCATTGCGACGGACCTGGCGGTCGCCACTCTGGCCGAGCTGAAGGCGAGCGGCGCGAAGCGGCTCGTGGTCCTCTCGCCGGGTGATTTCTTCGCCTTCGGCATCCTGTACGACGAGCGCCTCGGCCTCCGACTGCCGGATGGCGTCGAGCTGGTCAACGCCGTTTCCTACCTGGCGGAGCAGCACGAAGCGGGGAACCTGAAGCTGAACGGGTCCAGCGACGCGACCGCCTGGGCGTACGTGGATCCGACGCACTCGGTGCGCGTGGAAGGCCGCTTCGAGGGGCCGCGGAGGCTGCTGTCCGCTGTTCTTCCCGGCGCTCCGAAGGAGCTCTTCTGGCGCGACGGACGGGCTTACCCGACAGGTGAGACCGGCGGTCTCGAGTTCACGCAGCCGCAGATCGCGGACGGTCTCACCCAGGCGCGGCTCGCTGACGCGGCCAACGCCGGCGCCAACGGCGTCATCACGGAGAGCGCGGCAAGCCTGTACCACATGGAGCGCCACGCGGGTGCGTACAACCTGCGCGTGGCCGGGCTCTATGAGCTTCTCGCTGATCAGCTCGTTCCATAGCAAGGCGAATACGCCTACCGGCGAGCTGAGTCGTTTCACCCCCTCATCCCCGAAGCGGAGGTCCTGTTTTATGCACCTGTCGATGCACAACTGGATGCGCGCCGAGCCCATCGATGTCACCATCCGTCGCCTCGCCAAGTACGGGTACAAGAGCATCGAGATCAGCGGCGAGCCGGAGGTCTTCAACTCCAAGGACGTGCTCCGGCTCCTCAAGGAGAACGGCCTCCGCTGCTGGGGCTCCGTGACGCTGATGCTCGGCGACCGCGGCCTGCCGCAGAAGGATGAGGGCAAGCGCGCCTCTTCCGTCCAGTACGTCAAGGACGTGGTGACGATGGTGAAGGAGATGGAGGGGTACGAGGTGACGATCGTTCCGGGAACGGTCGGCAAGATCGTCGCGGACGCGACGCCGGAGGAGGAGTGGAAGTGGGCCGTCGAGGGGATGAAGGAGATCTACGAGCACTCGGAGCGTGAGGGCGTCGTCCTCGCCGTCGAGCCGATCAACCGCTTCGAGACCTACTTCGTCAGCCGGGGCGCCCAGGCGTACGCGCTCGCAGAGGCGACCGGCCCCAACTGCGGCGTCTGCCTGGACTCCTTCCACCTCAACATCGAGGAGGAGGATCCTTACCAGACGATCATCGACTGCGCCGACCGGCTCGTCGACTTCCACATCGCCGACACCAACCGCATGCCCGCGGGCTACGGACACTGGGACTGGGCGAAGCTGATCGGCGTCCTGCGCCAGGTCGGCTACGACGGCGCGCTGACCGCCGAGTTCGTCGCCCCGGTGGACCGCACCCCCGCGAACAAGTACCCGGACGCGATCGAGACCGAGCCGGTCGACATCTCGCCGGAGCAGAAGAAGTTCATCGAGGAGCACGGCAGCAGCCTCCTCAGCCAGCGGTTCTACGACTGGCTCGTCGAGGAGAACGCCAAGACGATCCTCCCGCTGATCCAGGAGCCGAAGCGCGTCGTCAAGGAGCGCCCGGTGTGGTAGAGGGCTATCGGCTATCGGCTATCAGCTACTGATAGGCGATAGCCGATAGCCCCTTCTTCAACCTCGTCCGCCACCACACGCGAGAACTCGTGGGTAAGAACGTCGTCTTGATCGGCACGATGGATACGAAGGGGGTCGAGTTCGCGTACGTCCGCGACCGGATGCGCGCCCTCGGCCTGGGTACCACCGTGGTGGACGTCGGCATCCTCGGTGATCCGCTCGGAATCGAGCCGGACATCGACCACGCGGCGGTAGCCATGTACGGCGGCACCACGCTGGAGGCGCTGCAGAACGCGGGAAGCCGCGGCCGCGCCGTCGAGGGGATGCGCCACGCCGTCGAGGCGCTGGTCCGGTCGCTCTACGCCGAAGGGAAGCTCGACGCCATCTTCAGCATGGGCGGCGCCGAGGGCGCCGTCATGGGGGGCGCCGCGATGATGCAGCTCCCGCTCGGCGTCCCGAAGGTCCTCCTCTCCCCCATCGCCTCCGGCAAGCACTTCTTCGATCCGCTCGTAGGCACGAGCGACATCATGGTCGTGCACACGGTGATCGACATCCTCGGCCTGAACCCGATTGCTCGAACCGTGTTCGACAACGCGGCCGCGGCGATCAAGGGGATGGTGGAGCATGGCCACCGCGGCCTGCCCGCGCCGGACGGCGGCAAGTACGTCGCCGTCACCATGCTGGGGAACACCACCAAAGCCGTCATGGCACTGCGCGACCGGCTGCAGGAGAACGGCTATGAGGCCGTGATCTTCCACTCCAACGGGGTGGGCGGTCCCGCGATGGAGGAGCTGGCCGAGGCCGGGCAGTTCGTCGGGGTCATCGACTACACCACCAACGAGGTCGCCGACCCCATGACCGGGGGGATCCACGACGGGGGCCCGCACCGCCTCCGCCGCGTCGGCCGAGCGGGCATCCCCCAGGTGGTCGTGCCGGGATGCGTGGACTTCAGCGTCTTCCACTCCGGGCACATCCCCGACGCGCTGCGGGACCGGCCCGTGTACGACCACAATCCCGAGTACACGCTGGTCCGCACCCCGCCGAACGAGATGATGGAGATCGCCCGTATCTTCGGCGAGCGGCTCGGTGACGCCACCGCGCCGGTGGTTCTCGCCATTCCCACGCGCGGGCTCTCCATCCCCAACGTCCCCGGCGGACCCTTCTGGGACCCCGAGAACGACGCCGTCTTTACGGAGGCACTGCGCCGCGAGCTCGGGGAGAAGTACCCGATCCACACGTACGACCTGCACGTGAATGATCCCGCGTTCGGTAGGCAGGTGGCCGACCTTTTCGTCCAAATTATGGACAGGTCCAGCTGCTAAGTAAGGCCTAACTTTCCAACCAGGAGCAGCAATAAATGGCAGGCGCCTCCACTCTGAAACGGAACGTCACCCGGATCACGACCGGCGACGACGAGTTCCGGAACAAGTTCATCTCCTGGAATCTCGCCGATCTCAGCTACGTCGACATCGGTGAGTACCTGAAGACGAAGGACTCGGTGATCGTGCCGATGGCCAGCGTCGAGCAGCACGGGCCGCACCTTCCGCTGTACACGGACACCATCACGGCGATCGAGGTCTCCACGCGCGTCGCGGAGCACATCGGCGTGCTGCACACGCCGCCGATCTGGATGGGCTACTCGCCGCAACACATGCACGCGCCCGGCTCCGGCCGCGGCACCATCACCGTCCGCGCGAGCACGCTGCTCGCCATCATGAACGACGTGGCGCGGAGCCTCATCCACCACGGCTTCAACCGCATCCACTTCATCAACGGCCACGGCTCGAACACCAAGGTCGTCGACCCGGTGCTCCGTAAGCTGCGCTACGAGACAGGCGCGCTGATCAGCTTCATCAACCCCTGGATGGAGAACTACACCGGTATTCTCGAGGGGCTAATGGAGAACCCGCCGGAGGAGACGCCGGGCTGGCACGCCAGCGAGCTGGAGACCTCCCAGGACATGGCGTACAACCGCGACCTCGTCCGCATGGAGCGCGCGGAGAAAACCCTCGCGCACATCCCGCCGTGGCTCCCGAAGACCTTCGGCAAGAAGGACGGCATGCCCGACGTGGAGTTCGAAGGCTACAAGTACTTCCGCTTCCCCATGGACCACCACGAGTTCATCGAGAGCGGCACCATCGGCAATCCGCTGCGCGCCAGCGTCGAAAAGGGCGAGGAGGCGCTGCGCCGCTACTCCGAGCATGTCGCCAAGGGCATTCTCGAGCTCGAGAAGGTCAAAGTCGAGATCACCAACCGCGAGTTCGTCGACCGGGTGGTCTGACGCGGCGATGGGGAGCGGGAGCCGTGACCGCTCTCCGCACCTCCGTTGCCGGCGCGTAACGGGGCGGCGGGTGTGCGTATTCTACGCGGGTCGAAGGCATGCGGCGGCCGTCTGCAGGGTTCGTTCTGCTCGGCGGTTGAAAGGGATCCCGCAGCCGGCCCCGGCGCTTGACACTGCCTACGGCCGCAGCTAATCTGGGGATGAACCTGCGTGCATAACTAGACATCTGTGCGATAACTGCTTCGGGCCTGTCGGGTCGAGGCTCCTTCCCATCCGCGTCGCTCGACTGGAACGGGGCGCCGGAAAACGCCCGAGCATCCAGGTGTAGCCTCTCGTCGGGTTCGCCGCAGTCGGGTTCCAGCCCGACTCAGCCCCGGCTATAGCCACGAGCGTCGCCGCCTCGTCCCCGGTGAGTCCGGTGGCGAGGACAGCCCGAGCGGTCACGTCGACGGCTGAGCCTGACGTGGGCGGTGGGGTGGGGGCGGTGCCGAGGAGCTGCCGCCCATCGGTGCCGGCGTCGAACGCCACCCACGTCGCACGGGCACCCTGCCCGGCCTGCCGGAACCAGCCGATCATCGTCTC